>NZ_JANINM010000483.1 GCF_024509055.1 Mesorhizobium sp.
CGCCGATGGGAACCACCGACGCGATCGAGTTCCTCATCGACAAGCTCAAGCAGACCAAGACCAACGCGGACTTCTTCGATTCGATGAATACGTGATTGGGCTTACCCTCCCCTTGTGGGGAGGGTCGATCCGCGAAGCGGTGAGAGGGTAGCGCCCCTCTCTTCGTCATTCCTAAGGTCTGCGTGCGTCGCTTCGCTGCTTGCTTCGCCCTAGGATGACGAACCCCGCCGCAAAAGCTCTTCCAATTCGCCCGCGTCCCTAACCACCGGCAAACACACTTGCCCGGTGCAGAACCAGGCGCCTGGCTCATCAGTTGGCGGCAGCACGCCGCCCGGCAATAACGGTCGATTCGTGTCCGTACCGATCGGCACGACGATATCGACCCGGCGCGGATCAGGATTCCGATTCGCTAGCGGAACGAGCATTGGAGACTCGGACCTATCTATAATGACGAGCTTCAGCGGCTCGAGCGCCATCGCGCAGGCGTTGACGATGCCGGCCTGGCCGTAGGCCTGTTGCGCGGCGCGACCCATGGCGTGTTCGGCTGTAGTCCAGGCCTTTTCGAACAGGCTGACATCGCCGGTAAGCGAGGACAGCCGCACCAGTGCTTCGACAATCTGGCTCGTGGCAGAGGGGATCGCTTCGTCGACATCGCCGCGAATGCGGATCGGCACGTCGCCGCTATCCGAGGCCGTGAGATAATAGCCGGTCTTCCCGCCATCGAGGTGCCAGAGGTCGAGCTGGTCGATGAACAGCCTGGCATGTTTCGAATAAGACGAATCACCAGTCGCCTCGAACAGGGCAATTGCCGCGTTGGTCATGGCGGCATAGTCACTCGACAACGCCGGAAAGAGCTTCTTCGCGCCCAGCATGGAATGTGACAGGCGGTTGTCCTGGCTGGCGTCGACGATGTGTGCGAAGGCCTCTGCCGCGGCGTCGATCCAGTCAGGCCGCTCAAGCGAGCGGCCAGCTTCGGCCAGCGCAGCGATCATCAACCCGTTCCAGTCAGTGAGCGCTTTGCCGTCGCGTCCTGGCCTGACGCGTTTTTCGCGAGCGGCCAGCAGCTCTGCTTTCAGCGGCGCGAGCTGATCGTGGTCGGCGACACCGCTACTCTGCTGCGCTTCGTTCTGGCGGATGATCGGCTTGCCTTCCCAGCCATGGGGCGCGGCGAGATCGAGGTATCGGAAGAACGTCGGGGCATCGTCACCAAGAGCGGCTTCGACTTCCTTGCGGCTCCATGTGTAGAAAAGCCCCTCCTCCCCGTCGCTGTCGGCATCGAGGCTGGCTGCGAACGCGCCACCTTCGACGCGCATCTCTCGCAGCAGCCAGGCAACCGTTTCTTCGATTCGTATCCGGAACAAGCTGTTGCCGGTCGCGGCAAAGGCCCAATTGCACAGGCGGATAAGCTGCGCGTTGTCGTAAAGCATCTTTTCGAAATGCGGAACCAGCCATTCCGCGTCCGTCGAATAACGGCTGAGGCCGCCGCCGACATGGTCGTAGATGCCACCGGCCAGCATCTTTTCCAGGCTGACGAGCACTGCGTCGCCGTGTGCGGCTTGCCCGTCGCGCAGCCAGGACAGCCACAGGGTGTGCATGAAAGGCGCGTTGGGGAATTTCGGCGCTCCGCGCAGGCCACCGAGATCCCGGTCGATCATGCCGTCGATACGGCCGGCAAGATCGGTGAGCGCGCCGCGGCCTAAAATGGCCCTGCCCTGGGCGCCGGCCAGTCGCGATTCGACATGGGTCGTAAGCGCGTCGGCGCTCTCGGCAAGGCTATGTTC
This sequence comes from Mesorhizobium sp., assembly GCF_024509055.1. Classification (GTDB taxonomy): domain Bacteria; phylum Pseudomonadota; class Alphaproteobacteria; order Rhizobiales; family Rhizobiaceae; genus Mesorhizobium. The sequence continues at coordinate 1,782 of NZ_JANINM010000483.1, forward strand.
CTTCTCCCGCCAGGCCTTGTCGACAGCCTCCAGCACCTGGATGAAACCGGGCCGGCCATAACGCGCCTCGCGCGGAAAGTAGGTGCCGCCCCAGAAAGGCTTCCCCTCGGGCGTCAGGAACATGGTCAGCGGCCACCCGCCCTGCTCACCCATGGCGTGGAGCGCGGCCATATAGATCTGATCGATGTCCGGGCGCTCCTCGCGATCGACCTTGATATTGACGAACAGTCGGTTCATGACGGCGGCGACGGCGGCGTTGTCAAAGCTCTCATGCGCCATGACATGGCACCAGTGGCAGGCGGCATAGCCGATGGAGAGAAGGATCGGCCGTCCGAGCTCCTTCGCTTCGGCAAGGGCCGCCGGCGACCATCCCCGCCAATGGACAGGATTGTCGCTATGCTGCTGGAGATAGGGGCTGGCCTCTTCGGCAAGCAGGTTTTGTGGCGGCAGGGTCACGTTGGCGGCTCGGCAAGGTTACTTCATTGCGCCAAAGGCTAAGGCGGTTCGGCAGGTCGGGCAAATGGTTTCCCAGACAGATTCGATCGTAGCGCTTTCGAGCGGGCGTCTGCCCGCCGGCATTGCCGTGATCCGGATTTCCGGGCCGCAGACTCGATTCGTCGTCGAAACGATTGCTGGCGCCGTTAAGGATCGATTTACCACGTTGCGGAGGCTTGCCGCGCCCGGCGGCGATGTCATCGACCACGGCCTTGTGCTTTTCTTTCCAGGTCCTGGCAGCTTCACGGGAGAGGATGTCGCCGAATTCCACGTCCATGGCAGCCGGGCGGTGGCGGCGAAGATGCTGGAAACGATCACCGGCTTCGACGGCGTCAGGCATGCGGAGCCCGGCGAGTTCACACGACGGGCCTTTCTCAATGGCAGGCTCGATCTCGTCGAGACCGAGGCGCTCGCCGATCTGGTCAATGCCGAGACCGAAGCTCAGAGGCGCTTCGCCGTGCGCAACGCGGAAGGAGCCCAAAGCGAGCTCTATTCGGGCTGGCGGCGCCGGCTGATCCATGCGCGGGCCATGATCGAGGCAGAAATCGACTTTGCTGATGAGGAGGACGTGCCAGGCTCCGTTTCGGAGGCGGTCTGGTCAGACGTTGCGGCAATGATTGGTGAGATCGAGCACCACATCGAAGGCTTCAAAGCCGCCGAGATCATTCGGGACGGTTTCGAGGTGGTTATCCTTGGCGCGCCCAATGCTGGCAAGTCCAGTCTGTTCAATGCGCTGGCGCGACGCGAGGCGGCGATTGTCACCGACGAACCGGGAACGACGCGTGACCTGCTCGAAGTGGTCCTGGACCTTAAGGGGCTAAAAGTTCGCATCATAGACACAGCGGGACTGCGCGAGACCGCCGGCAAGGTTGAGACCATCGGTATTGAGCGGGCGCGCACCAAAGCGAGGGGTGCGGACCTTGTGCTGCTGCTTGAAGACATGGTCTCCCCCCTACCCATAGGCGACGTCCCGGCAGGGGTGCCGTTGTTGAAGATCGGAACGAAAGCCGACCTCAGCCAGGGGCGCCCGGGCTATGACTTGAGCATCTCGTCCAAAGATGGAACTGGGATGGAATCCCTGCTGAGCGAAATCGGCCGCCGCGCGTCGGCGGCCGCGGGTGATGCGGGAGATGTCTTGCCGTCGCGACTTCGGCATGTTGAGCTGTTGCGGAAAACGGCCGGGTTTCTGAATGGGGCCCTAGCCGGGGAAAGTCAGGAGCTGCGAGCCGAGGAGCTACGGCTGGCTGCCGATCGTCTTGGGCGGATTGTAGGCAGCGTCGATGTCGAGGATTTGCTCGATGTCATCTTTTCGCAGTTCTGCATCGGTAAATGATTCACGTGAAACACCCTGGAGTGACGCTCCCTGCGTGATTCACGTGAAACAGCAACCAGGGTGTGCTGAGCCAAAATGTTTCACGTGAAACGATTCTTGCCTTCATCCTTGACAGGGCGCGGCGGCAGGGACATGTGTCTGGCAATCTCTGAAACCGGATTCTTGAAATGACCAATCACTATGATGTGGTGGTGGTGGGCGGCGGCCATGCCGGCTGCGAAGCGGCAAGTGCGGCCGCGCGAGCCGGCGCCAGGACCGCGCTGGTGACGCTGCGCTTCGATACGATCGGTGTCATGTCCTGCAACCCGGCTATCGGCGGTCTCGGCAAAGGTCATCTCGTGCGTGAGATCGATGCCATGGATGGACTGATGGGCCGGATTGCCGATGCCGCCGGCATACAGTTCCGCCTGCTCAATCGTCGCAAAGGTCCCGCCGTTCGCGGCCCCCGCACTCAGGCTGACCGCAAGCTCTACCGGCTCGCCATGCAGGCCGCGATCACCGAGCAGGCAAACCTGGATGTGGTCCAAGGCGAGGTCCTCGATCTCGAGATTGAAGATGGGCGCGTTTCGGCCGTCCTGGTATCCGGCGATCGCCGCCTTGCGTGCGGTGCCGTGGTGCTGACCACGGGTACCTTCCTGCGCGGGCTGATCCATATCGGCGACAGGAAGATTGTCGCTGGCCGGATGAACGAGCAGGCAAGCATCGGTTTGTCGGCGACCATGAGCCGCGCGGGCTTCAAGCTTGGGCGTCTGAAGACCGGGACGCCTCCTCGCCTCGATGGCCGCACCATCGATTGGGCCTCGCTGGACAGCCAGGCGGGGGATGAGAATCCCGTGCCATTCTCGCTGATGACGGACCGCATTACCAATCCGCAGATTCATTGTGGCATCACCCGCACCATGCCGGCGACGCACGAGCTGATCCGCGCCAATCTCGGCCGCTCGGCGATGTATTCCGGCTCGATCGAGGGCGTCGGTCCACGCTACTGCCCGTCGATCGAGGACAAGATCGTCAAGTTCGGCGACCGTGAAGGCCACCAGATATTTCTTGAGCCGGAAGGCCTCGACGATGACACCGTCTATCCGAACGGCATCTCAACCTCGCTGCCCGAAGACGTGCAACTCGACATCCTCAAGACGATCCCTGGGCTCGATAAGGCGGCGATGCTCCAGCCGGGCTACGCGATCGAGTATGATCACGTCGACCCACGCGAGCTGAAGACGACGCTGGAGACAAGGCGCGTCGCGGGCCTGTTCCTGGCCGGACAGATCAACGGTACGACTGGCTATGAAGAAGCTGGCGCCCAGGGTCTGCTTGCCGGCATCAACGCGGCGCGTAAGGCTTCTGATGGGGAGGAGGTCGTGCTCAGCCGTACCGAAGCCTATATCGGCGTGATGATCGACGACCTGACCAGTCGAGGCATCGCCGAACCGTATCGGATGTTCACATCCAGGGCGGAGTTCCGTCTGTCGCTGCGAGCCGACAATGCCGATGAGCGGTTGACGCCGTTGGCCGCCAGGCTTGGTATCGCCTCCCGGGAGCGGCTGGAGCGCTTCGGCGCGATCAGTTCGAAACTCGACCATGCCCGTGCGCTGGCGAAGTCGGTCACCCTCACCCCGAACGAAGCGGCACGTCATGGGTTGGAGATCAACAGGGATGGCGTGCGCCGATCGGCATATGAGTTGCTGGCGCATCCGGGCGTCGATCTGGCTTGGCTGGTTCGTATCGAGCCGCGGTTTGCGTCGCTCGACGCGAACACGGCCGAGCGGCTTGAAACGGAAGCGAAATATTCAGTCTATCTCGACCGGCAGCGGGCAGACGTCGCTCAGATAAGACATGAGGAGTCTCGGCTCATTCCGGAGACTATCGATTTCTCGGAGGTTCCCGGTCTCTCCAACGAGTTGAAGCAGAAGATGAAGACACGCCAACCGCGCTCGATCGCCGACGCGCAGCGCATGGAAGGCATGACGCCGGCCGCGCTAGCGATCATCGTCGCCCATGTCCGCAACGCCGAGTTCGCCGCGCGAAGGGACGTTGCGTGAAGGCCGGTGCCTGGGATGAGCTGCAGAAGGCCGCGGGTCCGGTTTCACGTGAAACATTCGAGCGCCTGCAAGCCTTCGAACAGCTGTTCCTGAAATGGAATCGCAGCATCAATCTGGCGGCGCCTTCGACGTTGGATGACGTCTGGCGGCGCCACATCCTGGACAGCGCTCAGCTTGCGCGAATCGCTCCCGCCGCAAAACGCTGGGTCGACCTCGGTTCCGGTGGCGGCTTTCCGGGACTTGTGCTGGGGTTTCTGCTTGCGGAGCGCCCAGGCGCTTCGATCGATCTGGTAGAAAGCAACCGCAAGAAAGCCTCGTTCCTGCAATCGATCATCGGCCAGTTCGGCTTCCCGGCGCGTGTGCTCGCCAAGCGTATCGATGACAGCTATTCCCTTGTTTCAGAACCGGAAATCGTCACGGCACGGGCGCTGGCGGCGCTTCCGGACCTGCTCGATCTGTCCGCGCCCTGGCTGACCAAAGGCGCGCGCGCGCTTTTCCACAAAGGCCGGGATTACCGAGCCGAAGTGGAAGAAAGCGCTCACCGCTGGGCCTTCGATCTGGTAGAACATTCGAGCATGACCGACCCACATGGCGTCATCCTCGAAATCACAGATTTGCGCCCGGCGACCCCGCAATGAATCACTGGCATAGACCCATGAAAACTGGACCGCGTATCATCACTGTTGCCAACCAGAAGGGCGGCGTCGGCAAGACGACGACGGCCATCAACCTGGCCACGGCGCTGGCCGCCATCGGCGAACGGGTGCTGATCGTCGACCTCGATCCGCAAGGCAATGCCAGCACCGGCCTCGGCATCGACCGCAAGGATCGCAAGACGTCGTCCTACGACGTGTTGACTGGCGAGCTCGAACTGGAAGCCGCCGCCGTGGCGACCGCGGTGCCCGGGCTGTCGATCATTCCATCCACGCTTGACCTGCTCGGCATCGAAATGGAAATCGCCTCGGCGCCGGATCGTGTGCTCAAGCTGCGCAACGCGCTACGCGCCGCCAGCGAGCGTTCGGCTCCGTTCGGCTATGTGCTGATCGACTGCCCGCCCTCGCTCAATCTTTTAACTTTAAATTCAATGGCGGCAGCAGATTCCGTTCTTGTGCCGCTGCAATGCGAGTTCTTCGCGCTGGAAGGCCTCAGCCAATTGCTGGAAACGGTCGACCAGGTGCGCCAGACGATCAACCCGGATCTCACCATCCAGGGCATCGTGCTGACCATGTATGACGGTCGCAACAACCTCGCCAATCAGGTGGTGCAGGACGTGCGCACCCATATGGGCGACAAGGTTTACGAGACCATCATCCCGCGCAATGTTCGCGTCTCCGAGGCGCCATCCTATGGCAAGCCGGCCATCCTTTATGATCTGAAGTGCTCGGGCAGCCAGGCCTACCTGCAGCTCGCCTCCGAGGTTATTCGCCGCGAGCGCAAGCTGCGCGCTGCCTGAGCGGCGCCAGCAGGCCACTTCTATTAACGAATAGCCGATTCGATTCCGAAACGATCTGGACAAAGTCATGAGCGAAGACCAATCAAGAAAAAGACTGGGCCGTGGGCTTGCAGCGCTGATCGGCGAGATCGACCGGCCGGCAGCGCCGGAAAAGCCGAGCGCCATGGTGGCGGCTGACGGCAAGGTGCCGATCGAGTTCGTCAGCCCCAACCCGAAGAACCCTCGCCGGCATTTTGGCGACGCCGAGCTCACCGACCTTGCCCAGTCGATCCGCGAGCACGGCGTGGTGCAGCCGGTGGTGGCGCGGCCTTCCCCGTCGCAGCCCGGCCGCTACGAGATCATTGCCGGCGAGCGTCGCTGGCGGGCGGCGCAACGCGCCGGGTTGACCGAGATCCCGCTGATCGTGCGCGACGTCAACGACCGCACGGCACTTGAACTGGCGATCATCGAGAACGTGCAGCGCGCCGATCTCAACCCGGTCGAAGAAGCGCAGGGCTACCAGCAGCTGATCGACGAGCATGGCTATACGCAGGCCGATCTCGGCCAGGTGATCGGCAAGAGCCGCAGCCATGTCGCCAATACGTTGCGGCTGTTGAAGCTGCCCAACGTCATTCACGACATGCTGGTCGACGGCGATTTGTCGGCCGGCCATGCCCGCACGCTGGTGACCGCGGAAGATCCGGCCGGGCTCGCCAAGCGCATCGTCAAGGAAGGGCTATCCGTGCGCCAGGCAGAGGCGCTGGCGCAGATGCCGGCCGGGCCGACGCCGGCCAAGGCCAAATCGACCGGCGCCGCCGAGAAGGACCCGGATACGCTGGCGCTGGAAAAGCTGATGACCGACACGATCGGCATGATCGTGAGCATCGATCACAAGGGCAAGGGCGGCTCGCTGCGGGTCAGCTATCGGTCGCTGGATCAGCTCGACGAGCTGTGCCGGCGGCTCAAGGATGAGCGCTAGGCTTTTGGCGCGCAACGCTAATTGGCTGGAACATGTGGTTCTGCCTTAAGGTTAGAATCGGTCTGATATATCCGTGATAGACAAGGGGCTGGCATCGTTATGCTGGCCCTTTTTTCGATGGCCCGGGTGATTGGCGAAAGTCCGATCGATTGCGACGTAGGGGGATGCCCAGTGGGGCAGAGGGCGATCGCCAACACCTCATTGGTCATCCCAGAGCGGATCGACGTGCGTAGACTCTAGGATCAATGTCGCAACGGTAAGGCTTTGCTGCGATAACAGAATTCTGGGCGGCCGCACGCTTCGGAGAGGTCTCGGCATGGATCCACGGGTCAAGCCGAGGATGCCGAGGCCAGGGATCAGCCAATCGGCTAAAACATCAATTGCCGGAGCGGCTTTCTACCGCTGCCCCAGCCTCGCGCTCTCCACCGCGATTCCCAGCAACGCCTGCCTGGCCAATGCCTCGGACAGATCCGCCCGTTTGCGCGTCTGCAGCACGGCCGTCTGCAGGCGGTTGAGCGCGCGGCCGAGGGCCTCGCTGCTCCAGCGGTCAAGCGTCTTTTCAACGAGCTTGCGGCGCGAGAAGAAAACCGGCGGGCGAGCAGCCGCGACCACCGAGGCGGCGTTGCGGCCGCCGGATTCCATCTGGCCGCGCATCACCTGAATCGCCTGCAACTGCCGCATCGCAGAGGACAGGACCAGGAAAGGATGGCCGCCAGCCTGGCAATGACGCGTGAAGGCGATGTCGAAATCGCTGACCTTGCCGTCAAGCATGGCGTCGACCGCGTCGTCGAACGAGGCGCCGGACACATCGCCCGACAGGGCGTTGACATCGTCGAGGGTGATTTCTTTCTGCCCGTGTGCGTAAAGCGCCAGCTTTTCGATCTCTCCGCGCGAGGCAAGCCGGTCGCCACCGAGGTTGCGGCGCAGCGCCTGGCGGGCATCCAGCGCCATCGACATGCCGGCCTTGCGCAGCTCGTCGTCGATCACCGAGTCGAGATCGCGGGCCTCGTCGGCGTAGCAAGGCAGTGCGATTGCGTTACCGGCGCCCTCGACGATGGCCCTCAGCCCCGTTCCCTTCTTAAGGTCGCCGGCTTCGATGAGAATGATGGCGTCGCGCGCGGGCTCGGTGGTCAGCGCTTTGATGTCGTCGGCCAGCGCCTTCTGGCCGCTGGCATTGCGCACCCAGAGCAGTCGCCGGTCGGAAAACATCGGCACGGTTCGCGCCTCGTCGAGCAGGCGGCCCTGGTCGCGGTCGACCTCGGCGCCGTCCAGCTTGACCACCGAGAAGGGGTCGTCCAGCGGCAGGCCGGTTTTCGTCGCGAAAGCCTTCGCCCGCTCGGCGACCAGGCCACGATCGGGACCATAAAGCAGGACGATCGCCATGGCTGGATCGGGCCGCGCCAGCCACGAATCGACTTCATATCCCTTTTTCTGCGCCATGCGGGGTGAGTTAGCATGGGGTGGGGTGCGGGAACCAGCGCCCTCTCCTTCTCCCCTTGTGGGAGAAGGTGTCGCCGGAGGCGACGGATGAGGGGTGCTCCAGGGAAAGCCGACGTCACACTCCGCTGGAACACCCCTCATCCGTCTCGGCGCTATCGCGCCGATCCACCTTCTCCCCCTGGGGGAGAAGGGAAGGCGCGCACGGCATCAGCCGGTCAATTGCATTATATGGCGGCAATCGCCCGGTAAACTTCCGCCAAATTGCGCCGCGCCCGGAAACATCGACAAGAAATTTCGCCGCCATATCTGCATCTTGTCGCCCGTGTGCCGCATCCACCTTAACAGGGCGGATGACCGGGAGGACCGCCGTACCCAGGCCCTGCGAATTCGCACTGGTCTGGCGGCGCGGATGTGCAAATATCGCACCGGCAACATTGGAGGACCTAAGTTCATGGCCGATGCTGGAATGTTGCGCTTTCATGTGCCCGAGCCCGAGGTTCGGCCAGGCGGCATGCCCGACTTCTCGAATGTGCCAATCCCCAAGGCCGGTTCGGTGCCGCGTCCGGAGATCGACGTCGATCCGCGCACCATCCGCGACATGGCCTTCTCGATCATCCGGGTGCTCAACCGCGCCGGCGAAGCGGTCGGGCCGTGGGCCGGGTTGCTCACCGACGACGAGCTCCTCGAAGGTCTTCGCAACATGATGACGCTCAGGACCTTCGATGCGCGCATGCAGATGGCGCAGCGCCAGGGAAAGACCTCCTTCTACATGCAGCATCTCGGCGAGGAGGCGGTGAGCTGCGCCTTCCGCAAGGCGCTGCAGCCTGGCGACATGAATTTCCCGACCTACCGGCAAGCCGGCCTGCTCATCGCCGACGGCTATCCGATGGTCATGATGATGAACCAGATCTATTCCAACGAGGCCGACCCGCTGAAGGGCCGGCAACTGCCGATCATGTATTCATCGAAGGAGCATGGCTTCTTCTCGATCTCGGGCAATCTGGCGACGCAGTACATCCAGGCGGTCGGCTGGGCGATGGCCTCGGCGATCTCTAACGATTCGCGCATCGCCGCGGCCTGGATTGGCGACGGGTCGACGGCGGAGTCCGATTTCCACTCGGCGCTGGTGTTCGCCTCGACCTACAAGGCGCCGGTCATCCTCAATGTCGTCAACAACCAGTGGGCGATCTCGACCTTCCAGGGCATTGCGCGCGGCGGCTCCGGTACCTTCGCGGCGCGCGGGCTGGGCTTCGGCATTCCGGCGCTGCGTGTCGACGGCAACGACTATCTCGCCGTCCACGCTGTAGCCAAATGGGCGGCCGAGCGGGCGCGCGCGAACCTTGGGCCGACACTGGTCGAATATGTCACCTACCGCGCCGGCGCGCATTCCAGCTCCGACGATCCGTCCGCCTACCGGCCGAAAGCGGAGTCCGACGCCTGGCCGCTCGGCGACCCGGTCATCCGGCTGAAGAACCACCTCATCCAGAAGGGCGCCTGGTCGGAGGAGCGCCATACCCAGGCGGAGGCCGAAATCCTCGAGACGGTGATCGCGGCGCAGAAGGAGGCCGAAAGCCACGGCACGCTGCATGCCGGCGGCAAACCATCGACGCGCGACATGTTCGAAGGGCTCTATGAAGAGATGCCGCCGCATCTCAGGCGCCAGCGCCAGCAGGCGGGGGTCTGACCATGCCCAGAAAGACCATGATCGAGGCGATCCGCGACGCGCTTGACGTCTCGATGGGGCGCGACGAACGCGTCATTGTTTATGGCGAGGATGTCGGCTTCTTCGGCGGCGTCTTCCGCGCCACGCAAGGGCTGCAGGCGAAATACGGCCGCAGCCGCTGCTTCGATGCGCCGATCAACGAATCCGGCATCGTCGGCTCGGCCATCGGCATGGCCGCCTACGGGTTGAAGCCCTGTGTCGAGATACAGTTTGCCGACTACATGTACCCGGCATATGACCAGCTGACCCAGGAAGCGTCCCGGCTGCGCTACCGCTCCAACGGCGATTTCACCTGCCCGATCGTGGTGCGCATGCCGACCGGCGGCGGCATCTTCGGCGGCCAGACGCATAGCCAGAGCCCCGAGGCGCTGTTCACCCATGTTTCCGGCCTGAAGACGGTGGTGCCGTCCAATCCGCATGATGCCAAGGGGCTGCTGATCGCCGCGATCGAGGACCCGGACCCTGTGATCTTCCTGGAGCCGAAGCGGCTCTACAATGGACCGTTCGATGGCCATCACGACCGGCCGGTGACGCCGTGGTCGAAGCACGAGCTCGGCGAAGTGGCCGACGGTCATTACACCATCCCGCTCGGCAAGGCGGCGATCCGCCGGCAGGGCTCGGCGGTCACCGTGCTCGCTTATGGCACGATGGTCTATGTCGCCGAGGCCGCGGCCGAAGAGACGGGCATCGATGCCGAGATCATCGATCTCAGGACGCTGCTGCCGCTCGACCTCGATACGATCGTCGCCTCGGTGAAGAAGACCGGACGTTGCGTGGTCGTGCATGAGGCGACGCTCACGTCAGGCTTCGGGGCCGAGCTGGTTTCGCTGGTGCAGGAAAACTGTTTCTACCATCTTGAGGCCCCGGTGGCGCGGGTCGCCGGCTGGGACACGCCTTATCCGCACGCGCAGGAATGGGAATATTTCCCCGGCCCGGCGCGGGTCGGGCGCGCCCTGATCGAAACCATGGAGGCCTGACATGGGCGAGCACGTCATCAAGCTGCCCGATGTCGGCGAAGGCGTAGCCGAGGCCGAGCTCGTCGAATGGCATGTCAAGGTTGGCGATCTCGTGCGCGAGGACACGGTCCTGGCGGCGGTGATGACCGACAAGGCGACCGTCGAGATCCCCTCGCCGGTCGATGGCGAGATCCTGTGGCTCGGCGCTGAGATCGGCGACACGGTGGCGATTGGCTCGCCGATCGTGCGGCTGAAGGTAGCCGGCG
>NZ_JANINM010000484.1 GCF_024509055.1 Mesorhizobium sp.
CGATCGCCCAGGCGGTGGTGCCCCAGATCAGGTTGTCGCACATCTGCGCGCCGCCAAGATAATGGACATCGTCATTGTAGCGGTCGTCCGTGGAGCACAAGGAGATGACGGCCTTGAGCGCCGCCGGCCGGCGGGCCGCGACCTGGAGTCCGTTGAAGCCGCCCCAACTGATGCCGATCATGCCGACCGTGCCCGAGCACCACGGCTGCTTGGCCAGCCATTCGATGACGGCGATGCAGTCGTCCTGTTCCTGCTTCAGGTACTCGCCCTTGCAGACCCCTTCGCTGTCGCCGGTGCCGCGCATGTCGACCCGAACCCCGGCATAGCCGTGGCCGGCGAAATAAGGATGGGTGAGTGCGTCGCGCTCCACCGTTCCGTCGCGCTTGCGGTAGGGCAGATATTCGAGCACGGCCGGCACCGGATCGGCCTCGGCGTCCTGCGGGAGCCAGATGCGCGCGGCGAGCTTCACGCCGTCCGGCATTGGGATCCACAGGTTCTCGATCTCGCGGACCTTGCGCGGGAAATCGGTGACCACGCGGATGTCTTTCATCGGACGGACCTTCTCTCAGCTTGTGGCGAATGTCTCGGCGGCGCTTGGGCCGCCATTGAGCGGAAAATGACAGGTGAGCCGGCTCGATCCGGCCACCGAGGGCGCAGGGGCCTGCGTTCGGCAGATATCCTGGGCGAACAGACAGCGCGTGTGGAACTCGCACCCCGAAGGCCTGTCGAGCAACGACGGCACCTCGGCTGGCAATGGGATGCGGTTGTGCACCTTGTCCGGATCGGGCTCGGGGTTCGCGGAAAGCAGCGCGGCAGTGTAGGGATGATGTGGCGCCTGGAAGATCGCTTCCGTATCGCCTTCCTCGACGAAGCGTCCGAGATACATCACCGCCATCCGGTCGGCGATCTGGCGCACGACATGCAGATTGTGCGTGATGATGAGCATCGACAGGCCCATGCGATCGCGCAGATCGTTGAGCAGGTTGAGCACCTCACCCTGGATCGACACGTCGAGGCCGGCCGTCGGCTCGTCGGCGATGATCAGCACCGGGTCGAGCGCCACGGCCCTTGCAACGCCAACCCGGCGTGCCTGGCCACCGGAGAGCTGATGCGGATAGCGGTCGGCGAAATCGCGCGGAAGGCCGACCAGGGCGAGCAGGCGCTCCACCTCGGCTTCGAGGCTGCGGCCGGACAGGCCATGGATGGCGAAAGGTTCAGCCAGCAGTGAGCGCACACTGAGCCTCGGCGACAGCGAGCCGACCGGATCCTGGAACATCATCGACATCTTGCGTCGCAGCGGCTTCCAGTCCGCTTTCGTCAACTCGCGCGTTTCCCGGCCCTCGAAGCGGATCGAACCACCCGCCACTGGCTGCAGCCCGTTGACAGCGCGCGCAAGCGTGGTCTTGCCCGAGCCGGACTCGCCGACCAGCGCGAGTGTCTGGCCGCGTTCCAGCGTGAAGCCGACGCCGGCGACGGCATCGATCTCGGTGCGGCGGCCGGCCAGCGCGCTCATCATGCCGCCGATGCGGAAGCGCACCCGAAGATCGGAAACGGAAAGCAAGGGTTCGGTCGTCATGCGGCCGCTCCGGCCGTTTCGCCGGCGTGCCAGCATCGCGCGACGTGAGACGCGCTGAGCGCGGTATCGGGCGGCATTTTCGAGCAGACATCGTCCGCGAGTTCGCAGCGTGCCTGGAAGACGCAGCCCTTGGGACGGTTACGCAGGTCCGGCAGGGTGCCGGGAATGGTCGGCAGCCGGGGCTCGCGGCGCGAAAGCCTGGCCGGATCGCAGGCAAGCAGCTTCCTGGTGTAGGGATGACGCGGGTTGTGGAAGATGTCGCGGGTCGACCCGCGCTCGACGACCTCGCCGGCATACATGACGATCATCTCGTCGCACAGCTCGGCGATGACGCCGAGATGGTGCGAGATGAAAAGCACGGAGCAGCCGATCTGCTTCTGCAGGTCCTTGAGCAGCTCGATGATGGCGACTTCGAGCGTGGCGTCGAGCGCCGTGGTCGGCTCGTCCGCGATCAGCAGCGAGGGTTGCATGAGCAGCGCCATGGCGATCGCGATGCGCTGCTTCATGCCGCCGGAGAATTCGTGCGGGAACTGGGCCAGCCGGCGCTCGGGGTCGGGGATGCGAACCTTGCGCAACATCTCGATGGACAGTGCGTCCTTCTCGTTGCGCGACCGGCCAGAGCGGTACTGGATGTCGCGCATCTGCTTGCCTACGGAGAGCACCGGGTTGAGCGCCCCCATCGGGTCCTGGAAGACGGTCGCGATCTTCTGGCCGCGCAGCGCCCGCATGCCGTCGCCGTCGAGGCCGGCCAGATCGCTTTTGCCGTCGAATATGATCTGGCCCGACGTCACGGTGCCATTGTCCGCGAGCAGGCCGAGAATGGAATTGATCAGGGTCGACTTTCCGCAGCCGGATTCGCCGACGACGCCGACGATCCGGTTTGTCGGCACCTCGAGGCTCACCTTGCGGAGCGCCTGCAATGTGCCGGCCTCGGTGGCGAAATCGACGCTCAAGTCCTTGATGTCGAGGACAGTCATGCGCGCCTCTTCAGCCTGGGGTCGAAGACGTCGCGCAGGGTTTCGCCGAGGAAGGTGAAACCGAGCGTGGTCAGGATGATCGGCAGCCCTCCGGCGATCACGATCCAGTAGGAGTCGCGGATGTTGACGAAGCCGTCGTTCAGGATCGAGCCCCAGCTCGGCATAGGCGGCCTGACGCCCAGGCCGAGGAAGCTCAGGCCGGCTTCGATCGCCACGACGACCGGGATGTCCATCGAAGCGAGGATGAGGATGGGGCCGATGACGTTGGGCAATATGTGGACTGTAAGGATGCGGGCCGTGCTCGCGCCCATCGAGCGCGCCGCCATCACATGCTCGGCCGACTTCAGCACGAGCGTCTGCGTGCGGATGATGCGGGCATAGCCAGGCACATTGACCAGCACCACAACGATCAGCACCGCAAGCAGCGAAGGTCCCGTGAGCGTCACCAGAGTCAGCGCCAGCATCACGGTCGGGAAGCTCTTGATGGCGTCGAAGAGCAAGAGCATCAGATTGTCGAGCCAGCGCGGCCCGTAGCCGGCGATCAGCCCGAGCACGATGCCGCCGACGAGCGACAGCCCGGTCGCGCCAAGCGCGATCGCCAGCGCGATGCGGCCGCCATGGAGAACGCGAGAGAACAGGTCGCGTCCAAGATGGTCGGTGCCGAGCAGATGATGGAGGCTTGCCGGCGCGAAGCGCTCGGCGGGCGCGAGTTTCGTCGGCGCATAGCTGGTCAGCACGTCGGCGAAGAGGGCCGAAAGCACGACGATCACGACAAGCGTCAGGCCGAACGCGCCGAGTGGCTCGCGAATGATGCGGCCGAGGATGCGACCCGCCTTGGCGAAGCGCTGGCGCGGCGGCCGGTCAACTAAAGCTTGTTCTGACACGGGGGTCCAACGCACCAATGAGGATGTCGGCGAGAGCGTTCACCGCGACGAAAAAGACGGTCGTCACCAGCACGGCGCCGGTGACGACCGGATAGTTGCGCACGGAAATCGCTTCGTAGACCAGCTTGCCGATGCCGGGACGGGCAAAGACGATCTCGGCGAAGACCGCGGAAGACACCATATTGCCGATGCCGACGCCGAGCAGCGTGACGGTCGGCAGGATGGCGATGCGCAGGGCATAGGAATAGGTGATGCGCCGGTCGGTCAGGCCGAAAGCGCGCGCGGTGCGGATGTGGCTGGCTTCCAGCGTCTCCAGCATCGAGGCTCGCACCATGCGCGCGATGTAACCCACCCAGCCGACCCCGATCGAAAGCGAGGGCAGGACAAGGTGCTTCAGCTGGCTGGTGAGGTTGCCGGGCTCGCCGGCGCCGATGGCCGGCAGCCACTGCAGGGCGACGGCGAAGACCAGCAGCGAGTAGATGGCGATGACGAAGGACGGCACTGCGATGACGGCGACCGAAAGGACGCCAATGACACGGTCAACGAAACCGCCGCGCCGCACCGCCGCGATGCAGCCCAGCGGAATGCCGAGCAGCACCGACCAGGATATCGCCCCCGCGATCAGCGCCAGGGTGTACGGCAACTGCTCGAACACGGCGTTCAGCACCGGCCGGCCCGACAGCACCTCGGTGCCGAGGTCGCCGCGCAGCGCGGAGAAATAGAACCTCGCGAACTGGATCCAGATCGGCTGGTCCAACCCCATGCGGCTGCGCAGCGCCTGGACCATCTCGGGCGTGGCGCGCGGGCCGAGGGCCACCGATGCCGGGTCACCCGGGATCACATAGATCATGGCGAACAGCATCACCATCGCGACGCTCACGATGATGATGCCCAGTCCCAGTCTTTTCAGAGCATAGCGGAGCATCTCAGGAACCGGTCGATCCGCCCCGCGCCGTGCCGTGGTCGTCCATCACGTCAGGCAGGTTTGAAGTCCGCGAAGCAAGGCTCGCCATTCGGCTTGAGGGCGGCCGCCACGCTCTTGCGGTACATCACGCCGGTGACCTCATGGGTGAGGAAGACGTAGCTTCCGCTCTCCTCCATCAGGTCCTGCATCTTCTTGTACATGACGTCGCGCTTGGCTGGGTCGAGCTCGACCTTGCCTTCGGTGACCAGCTTGTCGAACTCCGCGTTGCTGAACTGCTCCCAGTTCCACTCGCCGATCTGGCTGGTCGTGTACCACTCCGTCGCCCAGCTCGGATCCGGCTGCATCGAGAACCGCGACAGCACCATCTGGAGCTTCTTGTAGTAAGGGTTGTCCTTCGAACCCAGCGTCCAGAACGTGCCGCTGTCGTTCTGCTTGATTTCGACGTTGATGCCGATGTCCTGCAGATTGGCCTGCACCACCTGCGCCGCCGAGAGCCGCTCCGCCTTGTTGAGGATATCGAGCGTCACGGTGACACCGCTGGCGCCAGCCTTGGAGACCAGATCGCGCGCCTTGTCCGGGTCGTATTCGAAAAGGTTCTTCTCGCGATGGCCGATCAGACCGGGTGCGATGATGCCGGTCGAGGTGGCGGCGGCGCCGAAATAGGCCGCATCGACAACAGCCTTGCGGTCGACGCCATACTGGACGGCCCGGCGCAGGTCGGGATTGTCGAAGGGCGCCGCTATCTGGTTCATGCCGAGCCAGACGAAAGCGAGCGAGGGCTTTTCGACCACGACGGTGTCAGCCGGCGGCGTCTCCTTTAGCCGCTTGATCGAGGACACCGACGTCCAGGTGTAGTCGAGGTCGCCCGCCTCGTAGCCGAGTTCGGCGGTCTTTTCGTCCTCGATCGGGTGGACGTGGATCTCGTCATAGCCGCCCTGTTCGTACTTCCAGTCGGGATTGCGGACGAGCACGGTGCGCTGCTTGGGCGTCCATTCCTTGAGCAGGTAGGGGCCCGACTGCGCGACGGGCTTGACGCCCAGCTTGCCGCCTGCCTCGGTCACGGCGCGCTTGGACAAGATAGTGCTCGACGGTGTCGGCAAGGTCGACGTCCACAGCGGCGCGAAGGCTTGCTTGAGGTGGATGATGCCCGAGAGCTTGTCCTTGACCTCGACTTCCTTGAGTGTCGCCCAGTCGCCCGCATAGGGGGACTTGTTGGCGGGATCGGCAAGGCGCTCGATCGAGAACTTGACGTCTTCAGCCGTCATCTGGCCGAAGCCGTCGGTGAAGCCGATATTGTCGCGCAGCTTGAAGGCGATCGTCAGCGCATCGAGCTGTTCGATCTTCTCGACAGCCATCGGCTTCCAGCCCCAGCTGTCGCCAGGCGTTGCGACGACCAGGCCGGCGAAAATGACGTTGGTGATGTCGCCTTCCGGCGCGGCGAGGCGGAACGCCGGATCCAGCGTCTGGATATCGCCATACGACCGCACCTTGAGGACCGATCCCGCCGCCTGCGAGCGCTTGGTGGAATAGATCAAAGAAGCGAGGCCCAGCGCGCCGGCGCCGGCCAGCACGCCACGACGTGTCAGGTTGATGTTTGCGGTCATTTTCTACCCCCTCTTTGGTGTGATGCGCGCCTTGGGCGGCTTGTTGGAAACCGTTCCAAGGGCCTCCATTTCGTTTAGCCTGCCCCGGCTATACACATATGTCTAGTGAAAAAAATGCATCATGCAGTGTGAAACCGGAGGCCTTTTCCCGATACCCGTCGATCGACGAGACAGCCGTTCCGATCGCTATTTCCAGATCTCGCCGGCAAGCCGCATGAAGTTGCCGCCCATGACGTCACGGACCGTTCGCTCCGGCTGGCCGCGACGCAGCAGGACCTCGATGAGTTCCTTTGTCTGGCCCGGAGCGGAGTAGGTCGTCTTGCCTTCGGGGTATTCGTTCTTCGGCCAGAAGAGCGGATTGCTGGCAATGATGTCGTCGATGCCTTCGACCTCTACCGGGAAAGCGTAGTCGAGGCCGATGCCGACATGGCGCGGGCCGGCAAGGTCGATCAGATATTCGACGTGGTCGGCCAGCCTTTCGGAATCAGTCCGGCCCTCGCCGAGGAAGCGGTTGAGGCCGACGACGCCGATGATGCCGCCCGTGCGGGCGCAGGCCTTGATCTGCTCATCGGTGATGTTGCGGCCGTGAGCGCAAAGGGCCTTCGGATTGGAGTGCGAGAAGATAACGGGACGGTCGGTGTACTCCATCACGTCCATTGTGGTGCGATAGCCGGTGTGGCTCACGTCCACGAACATGCCAAGACGGTTCATCTCGTCGATCACCTGCCGACCGAACGCGGTCAGGCCGATATCGTCGTCATGGCATCCGCCACCGGCGAGGTTGTTGCGGTTATAGGCGAACAGCATCTGCCGCACGCCGAGGCGATAGTAGAATTCGACCATCTCGATCCGGCCGTTCAGCGCGTTCATTCCTTCGATGTCGAAGGTAACCGCGAGTTTGCCTTGCACCTTCGCGGCGAGGATTTCGTCAGTCGATGAGACGAGCGCGTAGTCTGCGGGGCGCGCCAGGATCCAGTGCCTGAAATAAGCGAGCGTGGCGACAGTCTTTTCCCAGGGCAGGAGATCGAAGCCGACGTCGATCGACAGGTAGTCGACGCCCGCGTCGCGCCAGATCCGCAGATTGTTCAAGTCGGCGGCCGGGTCCGGCATGAAACCGGAATGCGCGTCCCAAATGACTTCGCTGTTCAGGATCGACTGGACTTTGTCGTCAAGGCTCATCGCGTTCCCATCCGGATTTGGTTCATCGCCTTCGCGATCTGCGCACTCCGATCGGGACGGGTCAACCGCCAATAGCGCCGTTACGGCCCCTGGCCCAATCCAATGTACACTGGTGTCTAGACAAAGCGCGAGTCGTCGTTATGGTTGCGTCATCGATGCCAGATGCGGCGACCGCGCCCGGCAAGGTACGTCATTGGGAAACGGTATGGACAGGGTACGGAGCGCCGGATCTGGAACGGCTAAGCGGATGGGAGGCGACTTCCGATCCTCCCCGGAATTCGCTGAAGCCGAAAGCTTCTATTCCGCCCTGTTCGGGCTTCGGGGCCATGTGTTCGCGGCCCGCTCGTCATGTGGCCATGCTTCCGCAGATGCTGTCTTTTTCATAGGCCAGAGCTTCGAGGACGACCTCAAGGCCGCGCCGGTCAGCCGCCTGTACAAGATTGCTCGCGGCGAGGCGGCGCCCGAGCGGCTGAACGATGTCGAGACGAGGCAAATCCGTCTTTCGCCTGACGGGCAGGTCCTGGCGGTCGCATGCGCGGGCAGCGGGGCGAGCGTAGACCGCATCGAGCTCCTCGCCGGCGGCCAAGGCATCGCCGTGGCGGATGTGCCCGGCCGCATCGAACAGATCGACTGGTCGCCTGACGGTCAGCGCCTGCTCATGGTCGTGGCCGGCACCGGCGCCGATCTTGCCGGCATTCACGGCGGCTACGCGCAGAAGCAGAAAACGGATACGCCCGCATGGCTGCCCGAGGTCAGTTGGGGAGAGGGCGACGACCTCTGGCGGCGCATCTGGCTCTGGGATCTCGAGGGTGAACCAACAGCGGTCACATCGGCGCCCGTCAACATCTGGGAAGCGAGTTGGTGCGGCCCGGATAGCATCGCCGCCGTGACCAGCGGCGACCACGGTGAGGGCAGCTGGTATGCGGCGAAGCTGTCGCTGATCGACGCGAAGTCTGGATCTGCGAAACTTCTTCACACACCGCGCGACCAGATAGGCGTCCCTCGCGGTTCGCCCGGCGGCGCCCGCATCGCGTTCATCCAGGCTTTCTGCAGCGACCGCGGTCTTGTCGCCGGACAGCTTTCGGTCCTCGATCCGGTGAATGGCGAGGTTGCGGTCGTCCCGACTGGCTCGATCGACATCACCTCGATCGAATGGCGTTCCGCCACAAGCCTGCACCTGTCAGGCATCCGCGGTCACCAGACTGTCGTGGCCGACTACGACATTTCCAGCGCGACGCTGACCGAGCTTTGGTCGTCCACCGAGCTGACCTGCGGCGAGTGGGCGCCCTCCGCCGTGCCGATGGGAACTGCCGGCTCGCTCTTCGTCGGCGAAGCCTACGATCGGGCTCCGATCCTCGCCGAAGTCGTCGGCGGCGAACTGCGGGAGATCGTTTCGCTGGCCGCGCCCGGTGCGCTGTCGACGATGTCCGGCCTCGGCAAGGCGGAGCCGTTCTCCTGGTCTGCGCCGGACGGGCTCGAAATCCAGGGATGGATCGTGCGTTCGCCGGTGGCGGACGGGCCGACGCCGCTGCTGGTCGATGTCCATGGCGGGCCGATCTCGTCGCACCGCAACCGCTGGATGGGGCGAACGCGCGCTGCTCCGCTGCTGGTCTCGCGCGGCTGGACGATCTTTTTCCCCAACCCGCGCGGCAGCACCGGGCGCGGGGACGCTTTCGCGCGCGCCGTGCAGGGCGACATGGGCGGCGCCGATGCCGACGACATACTGAGCGGCATAGATGCACTGGTGCAAAAAGGCCTGGTCGATCCGGGCCGCGTTGCCATCACGGGCACCAGCTATGGCGGCTTCATGTCCGCATGGTTGCCGACGCGCAGCGACCGCTTCGCCGCCGCCATCCCGATCTCGCCCGTCGGAGATTGGTACAGCCAGCACCGCACCACGCAGATACCCGAATTCGATGCCCTGATGCTGGAATCCTCGCCATGGGAAGAGGGCGGCGCCTATTTCACCCGCAGCCCCGCCTTCTACCGGCAGCTCAACAGCGTGCCGACGCTGGTCATGGCCGGCGGCATAGACAAGAGCACCCCGCCCGGCCAGGCGCTGGAATGCCATTTCGCGGCGCTTCGCTCAGGCTCGCCAAGCGCGCTCGCGACCTATCCGAATGCAGGGCACAGCCTGCGCGGCTATCCCGAATATATCGACACCGCCGCCCGCATCGTCTGGTGGCTCGATAGCTATGTTGGCGGTTCTTCGACCGCGAAAGTTTGAGGAGGACAAAGACATGCCGGCAGCAGCCAACAGCAAGCATATCGTGGTCGTGGGCGGCGGCATCATCGGCTGCTCGACCGCCTATCACTTGCTGAAATCGGGCGTGAAGAGCGTGACGCTGGTGGACGCGACCGAGCCGGGCGCGGCAACCACCAGCGCGGGCGCCGGCTTCGTGTCGCACTGGTCGGCCGGCATGATCCCAGCAGGCGAGGAGGGGCTCAGGCTCCAGCAATACGGCCTCGACTTCTACCGCATGCTGCATGAGCTCGGCACCGAGATCGGTTATCGCCCGAACGGCACGCTGATCATGGCGCTCACGCCGCAGGGGCGCGAGGACTTCGTGCTGCCAGTGCTCAATTCGCCCTATGCGCCGAAGGAGATGCAGGACCTGAACGCCAAGCAGATCGGCGCCAAGATGGGCGGGCTTATCGATCCGGCAAAGGTTCACTCGGGCGCCTACAATCCGCATGGCATCCAGCTCGACACCAAGCTGGCTCTCGGCGTGCTGGTCAACGAGATCAAGAAGCTTGGCGGCGTGGTTCGAAGCGGAACCAAGGTCGGCAGGATCGAAAACACCGGCGGCAAGGTCACGCTGCATACCGACCGCGAAGCGATCGAGGCCGACGGCGCGGTTGTGGCGGCCGGCGCCTGGAACAATGAAGTTCTCGCCAGCCTCGACTGGCATTTGCCGTTGCTGCGTGTGCTGGCCACGCGCGTCGTCACCGACGATCGCGGCCTGCCGTCGACGCTGCCGACGGTCCAGTGCCGCGAGCTGCGGCTCTGGCTGCGCGAGACCTTCGGCGCCATCATGTGGGGCACGGGCAGCCACTATACGCCGATGCACCGCCTGGAGGAGAGCGACATCGAACCCGGCCAGCCGCACAACCGCGAACTGATGCAGTCCATGGTCGATTTCCAGATGGGCAAGCTGCAGGAGGTCTTCCCGCCGTTGCGTGGCTCGAAGGTCGCGAACTGGTCGCAGGGCATTCCCTGCTACACACCGGATGTCGGCTTGATGGTCGGGCATGTGCCCGGCCACGCCAACATCGTCGTCGCGGGTGGCGACAACGAAACCGGCGTCAGCCATGGGCCCGGCCTCGGCCGGCTCGCCAGCGAGATCCTGCTGGATGCGCCGCGCTTCGTCGATCCGGCCCGCTTCAGGATTGACCGCTACGCGCGCGATGCCTTCCCGAGCGAGGAAGATGTCGAGGCCTCGATGCCCGCTTGGAGCGCACGCCACGGCGCAAAGCGTTTCGCCGCTGCCGCTGAGTAGGGAAGCTAGTTCAGCGCGCCGTTACGCTGTCCAGCAATGCCTGCGCCACCATCTGCTCGGTCGGCGTCGTCTTCCTGCGGGTGACGAGGTAGAAGGCGTCGGCATGGCGGCGCGGGGTCTTGGCCAGCGGCACCAGTTGCCCGAGTCTCAGCTGTTCCTCGACGAAGCCGGCCCAGGCGAGCGCAGCGCCGCGGCCGGCGATCGCCTCATGCATCATCGACAGATAGCTTGAGAAGGTCGGCCCGGGCAGGTTGCGCGTGGTGCCGATCCAGGATTTCCAGTTGTCGATCGCATCGTCGGGAGCGGCGAGATGCAGCAACGGCACATCGAGGAAGGCCGCCGGGTCCTCTGAAGCGAGCGCGGGGTGCCGTTCGAGGAACCCCGGCGAGCAGACCGGGAACCACTCTCCGTCGAACAGTTTGCGGGCGGCAAAGCCCGGCCAAAGCTCGGGCCGGCCGAAGCGTATCGAAATCGCGACTTCCGGCCGGTTGAAATCGTCCGGGTGGCTGGAGGTCAGCAGCGTGACGCGGCCATGCGTGACGAGCGACGTCACGAGATCGAAGCGCGGCATAAGCCAGGCCTGGACGAGGTCGTAGCCGCTGGCGATGACGAGCGAATCGCGATCGGCTTCCTGGAGGCGAGCGACCGCGTCCCGGATCGTGCCCAGCCCGTCCCTTATCGCCTCGGCCAGCGCGGCGCCGTTTTCGGTGAGCGAGACGCGGTTGCCCTTGCGCGCCAGAAGGTCGAGCGACAGACGCTTCTCCAGATTGGCGATATGGCGCGACACGGCCGATTGGGCGATGGCGAGCTCCGTGGCGGCGGCCGTCAGGTTGCCGAGCCGCGCGGTCGCCTCGAATGCGACCATCGCGTTGAGCAGGGGAAGCGAGGCTTTGAGCGTCTTCATCGGCAGCCAGAGTATTCCATGACTTTTTGAGATGGAAGCCTGCCAAATCCATGCTTGATAGCTGCAGTAATTTACTGCAAGCCTGACCAAAAGGCATCAGCCAGCAAATCGGAGCCGGCGGCCGCCGGGCTGGGCGACCTGCTGCGTGAGAACGGCGTGGCCAACGCCCGCATCGTGGCGCGCAAGAGCTACCTGACCAAGGCGAACTGGAAGCTGGTGCTGGAAAACTTCCTCGAATGCTCCCACTGCCGTCCGGCGCATCCAGAATATTTCCGTGTCAACGGCCACGTGAAGGTGACCGCCATGCGCGACGACGACAAGGCGGCCGAATGGCAAGAGGAGGTCGAAGCCTGGCACAGCGTGATCGGCGACGCCGAATTTCACAAGGGCATTTGGGAACCCGGCGACCTGGACACCATGCCCTTCGCCATGCATCGCAAGCCGATCGGTTCGGGGCGCCTTACCCTTTCCGACGACGGCCAGCCGGTGTCGCGCCTGATGGGCGGACGCGGTGCCTATGACGGCGGCGAGAACGGTTTTCGCATCGGCCGCCTCTCGTTCCTGAGCGCTCCCAACGACTATCTGACGATGTTCCAGATGATCCCGCGCAACGCCAACGAAACCGACGTCATCCTGACCTGGCTGGTCGACAAGGATGCCGACCCGGCGATCGACGTCGACAAGGTTTCCTGGATGTGGGACGTGACCACCGTCCAGGACAAGAAGATCACCGAGGACAATGCCGAAGGCATCGCCTCACGGGTCTATCGTCCGGGGCCTTACACGCCGCTCGAATCGCAGACGGCCTTCTTCATCGAGACCTACCTGTCGCAAC
>NZ_JANINM010000485.1 GCF_024509055.1 Mesorhizobium sp.
GTCAACGACTTCAACCTGTTCGGCCGCACCTTCCGTGTGACGATCCAGGCCGACAAGGACGCGCGCGCCGACGCGACCGACATCTCGCGGCTCTATGTGCGCAATGCGTCCGGCGGCATGGTGCCGCTGAGCACGCTGGGCAAGCTGGTGCCGATCGTCGGTCCGGAGACCGTGCCGCACTACAACAACAACGCGTCCGCCCTCATCAATGGCGGCGCGGCTCCCGGCTTCTCGTCCGGGCAGGCGGTGGCGGCGATGGAGCGCGCGGCGGCGAATGTGCTGCCACGGGACTTCGGCTATGAATGGACCGGCATCACCTATCAGGAACTCAAGGCAGGCTCGATCGCCTCGGTCGTCTTCGGACTGGCCATCGTCTTCGTCTTCCTAATCCTAGCGGCGCAGTACGAAAGCTGGGCGATGCCCTTCATGGTGCTGCTCGCGGTGCCGCTGGCCCTGTTCGGTGCTTTCGTGGTGCTTCTGCTGCGCGGCATGCAGATCGACGTCTACTCGCAGATCGGCTTCGTCATGCTGATCGGCCTGGCGGCGAAGAACGCGATCCTGATCGTGGAGTTCGCAAGAAGGCGGCGTGAGGAAGGTCTCAGCATCGTCGAGGCGGCGATGGAAGCCGCGCGGCTTCGGCTGCGGCCGATCCTGATGACGGCCTTCGCCTTCATCCTCGGCGTGCTGCCGCTGATGTTCGCGACGGGCGCTGGCGCCGCCAGCCGGCAGTCGATCGGCACCACCGTCTTCGGCGGCATGGTGGCGGCGACGGTGCTGTCGCTGGTCTTCGTGCCGGTCTTCTACGCGGTGATCGAGCAGCTGCGCGAGCGCGGCGGGAAAGATGCCGCGAAACACCACGAGGATGCCTTGCATCAGGACATTGAACCGACCGCCGAGCCGGCGCTTCAGCCGCTCGCGCAAGCGGCTGAATAGCTCGCCAAGCGGCCGAATAGAATTGGAGATCAACATGCGTAGATGGAAAATCGCTTTGGGAACGGCCGTCGCCCTGGGGGCGGTCTCGGTGGCCAGCGTGCATCTGCTCGACCTGGGCAATTTCGGCCTGCATGGCGGTACGGCAGGCGCGGCGCCCGCGCCGGCAGCCTTCGTCATGCCGGTGCCGGTGGTGAACGTGGTCAAGAAGACGCTGCCGATCTATCTCGACTATGCGGCACGCGTGGAATCGATCCGCAGCATCACGCTGCAGGCGCGCGTTCCCGGCTACCTGCAGGAGCAGAGCGCGGCCGACGGCAGCGACGTCAGGCAGGGCGACCCGCTCTACCGGATCGCGCCCGAGGATTATCAGGCGGTGCTCGACCAGGCGAAGGCGCAGGTGCAGCGCGACACGGCGACGCTCGATTACGCGAGGTCGAACCTTGGCCGCGGCACTGACCTCGCCAAGGCCGGCTATCTCGCCAAGGACAGTTTCGACCAGCGCACCAGCAATTTGCGCACGGCCGAGGCCGCCCTTGCGCTTGACAACGCGGCAGTGCGGACGGCCGAGCTCAATCTCGGCTATGCCGAGATCAAGGCGCCGTTCAACGGCCGCATCGGCCGCAACCAGGCCCCGGTCGGCACGCTGGTCAGCGTTGCCGGCACCGTGCTCAACACGCTGGTGCAGCTCGATCCGATCTATGTCACCTTCAATCCGAGCGAGACGGACCTGGTCGAGATCGAGCAGGCCAAGGCAACGGGGCCGATCGCGGTCGACGTGCTGCTGCCGGGCGAAACCCAGCCCAGCCAGAAGGGCCAGCTCACCTTCATCGACAACACGATCGACCACTCGACCGGCACGATCACCGTGCGGGCAACGATCGACAACGCCAAGTTCACGCTGCTGCCCGGCCAGTATGTTCGCGTGCGGCTGCATGTGAAGGAGCAGCCGAACACGCTGATGGTGCCGCAGGTGGCGCTCGGCTCCAGCCAGCTCGGCAAGTACCTCTATGTCGTAGGCAAGGGCAACACGGTCGACCAGAAGCTGGTGTCGCTCGGACCGACCGATGGTGACCTGATTTCCGTGACGTCCGGCATCACCGAAGGCGACCAGGTGATCACCGGCAATTTGCAGAAGATCGGACCCGGAATGCCGGTTTCTCCCTTGCCGCAACCGAAACCGGCCAGCTGATTCCCCCATCAGTTCCGGTCCGACGGCGCCCTCGACCCGCACATCGAGGGCGCCGTTTTGCTTTAGGGGTCAATCGCTTTGCGCCTTGCCTGGATTTGCTCCGAGCAACGCGACCAGCCCGGCGATGTCGGCGCGCTCCGCCTTCGCCGGCAGCATGAAGGCGCAGTAGGGCTGGCCGAGGCGTACAGAGACGGACGACAGCGCGATTAGCCGGCCGGCTTCGATGTCGGCGGCGGCCATGACCCTCTGCCCCAGCGCTATCCCCAGCCCCAGCCTTGCCGAGCCGATGGCGAGACTGGACAGGCCAACGCGGCGGCCATGCGACGGGTCGGGCGCGCGATTGCCGCCGGCAGCGCCGAACCAGTCGGCCCAGGTCGGATGCGAGGCATAGTTTGGCCCCCAGTTGGTGTGGATGAACTGGCTCTCATGCACGCCCGACAGGTCGAAGGCCTCGTTGCCGTGGCGCCGCCAGAAATCGGGCGAGGCAACCGGCAGCACGTCGTCATGGACGAGGCGAACCATCCTCAACGGCGGATAGTGGTAATCGCCATAGGAGATGCGCAGGTCGATGTTCTGGCGCACGACGTCGACGGGATCGTCTTCGACCCGGACGTCGATCGCCATATGCGGAAAGCCGTCGAGCAGCACGGCGAGCCGAGGCGCCAGCCATAGCTCGGCCAGCGAGAACGGCACGCTGACGACCAGGCGTGTCCGCAAGCCCCCTTCCAGCATGCGGCGGCCGACCGCCGCGATCTCGCCAAGCGCGCGCGCCGTCTGCGGATAGATTGCGTGGCCGGCGTCGGTCAGCGTGATGCGATTGCCGTTGCGCACGAAGAGCTGCTTGCCGAACCAGTCCTCCAGATTGCGGATCTGCTGGCTGACTGCGGCCGACGAGACGCCAAGCTCGGTGGCGGCGAGCGTGAAACTGCCGGCGCGGGCCGCGACCTCGAAAGCCCTGATCGCGTTCAACGGCGGAAGCTTTTCCACGCGGATCCTCCACAAATTTTTCTTGCGAAAGCCTAACAATTTTCCGCGTTGAGAGAAAGATTTCCTTGATGTCTAGTGACACCAAGATTTCTGGAGGAACACGATGATCAACGACATTCTCGACCTGGATCGCTACCCGATCGACCGCGAGGGCAGCCCCGAATGGCAGCAACTGGTGGACGACTCCATTGCCGCGCTCAAGGCAAATGGCATGTTCAACCTCGAAGGCTTCCTGCGCCCGGGCGTCGCCGAAAAGGCGGTGGCTGAAATCCGCCCCGTGATGGACACCCACTCGCATGTCCACAAGCGCATGCACAACATCTACTTCAAGCCGCAGATCCCGGAACTGCCGCAGGATCATCCGGCGCTGCGCAAGGTGGAAACGATCAGCCATACCGTCTGCGCCGACCAGATCCCCGGCAGCACCGTCCTGACCATCTATGAATACCAACCGCTGGTGCGCTTCCTGGCGGCGACCATGGGCAAGTCGCAACTGCATGTGATGCAGGATCCCCTCGCCCGGGCCAATGTGATGGGATACCGGGCGGGCGAGGCGCTGAACTGGCATTTCGACCGTTCGGAATTCACGACGACGCTGCTGCTGCAGGCCCCCGAGCGCGGCGGCGACTTCGAATACCGCACCGACCTGCGCTCGGACGACGATCCTAACTATGACGGCGTGGCGAAACTGCTGGAAGGCAAAGACCCCGAGGCGCAGATCCTGCGCATAAAGGCCGGCACGCTGAACGTCTTTCGCGGCAAGAACACCGCGCATCGCGTCACCACGGTCGAAGGCGAGCGCGAACGCATGATCGCGGTGTTCTCCTACTATGAGCGCCCGGGCGTGATGTTCACCGAGGAAGAGCGGATCGGGTTCTATGGCCGGGCCGCGTGAGGCCGTGACCCAGAATCCTGAAAATCCCTCTTGTTAGATTGTCGACAATCTGCTTGTCTTGCATCTGGTTCTCTCCGGAGTGAGCGCATGGCCAAGCTTGATTTCAGTCCGATCGCGGACACGACGCGCAGGGCGGAGATCGTCGCATTGTTACGGCGAGCCATTCTGACCGGGCAACTCGAGCCCGGCCAGAAGCTCAACGAGCT
Organism: Mesorhizobium sp.; assembly: GCF_024509055.1. Taxonomy (GTDB): domain Bacteria; phylum Pseudomonadota; class Alphaproteobacteria; order Rhizobiales; family Rhizobiaceae; genus Mesorhizobium. Next base: position 4,211 of record NZ_JANINM010000485.1, read on the forward strand.
TCGGATTTCCGAGCAGATGCGGGTGAGCCGCGCGCCGCTGCGCGAGGCGATGCGCGAGCTGGTGCAGGAAGGCATCCTCACCAGCATCCCCTATGCCGGGACCTTCGTCGTCGACGTCACCGCAAAGGACATCATCGACGCCTATTCCCTGAACAAGGTGCTCGACGAATTCGCCATCGAGCTTGCCTGGCCGCAGCGCGACCAGCGTTTCTTCGACGAACTCGACCGCCGCCACGATGCGGTCAAGCAGGCGACGCGCGCGGTGGACACCACGCGCCAGATCGAGACGGCGCTGCAGCTTCACGGGCTGATCTACGAATGGGCCGACAATTCGGTGCTGCTGGAGACCTGGCAGCGCCTGACCAGCCGGCTGCAGATGTATTTCGCCCTGCATCAGCGGGCGCGCAACGAGCCCGTGCCGGCCGAGGATGTGCACGAGACCTATGTGGCGCTGCTCAAGGGCGCCGACATGCGCGCCGCCCAGCGCCATGCGCGCGAGCATATCGACCTCGATTTCGAAGAGCTTCTTTCCTACGCGCGCGGCCTTGAAAAGCGCGCGTCGAAGGGCGCCTGACCAACCGCGGACAACGGACACCAACGTGAAGATCAAAAGCATAAAAGCCTACCATGTCGTGCAGCCCTTCGTGGATGGGCCCTACCGCATGTCGAAGGGACGCGTCGCCGACTGCTTCGACGCGGTGATCGTCGCCATCGCGTCGGACAACGGCGTCACCGGCTGGGGCGAGATGGCGCCGCTCGGCAATTTCTACTCGGCCGCGTTTCCGGCCGGAACGCGCGCGGGCGTGCCGGAAATCGCGCCGCATCTCATCGGCCACGATCCGCGCGGCCTCGCCGGCATCGGCAGGCTGATGGATACCGTCTTCAAGGGCCATCCCTACATCAAGTCGGCACTGGACATGGCGTGCTGGGACCTGGCGGCGCGGGCGGCCGATGTGCCGCTGGTCACCATGCTTGGCGGTCGCGAGAGCGACATGGCGGAGACGTACCGGGTCGTCACCCATGGCACGCTCGACCAGATGGCGGCTCTGGCAAAGCGGATCATTGCCGAAGGCTGCCGCCGCCTGCAGGTCAAGGTCGGCGGCAATGTGCGCGACGACATCGAGCGCGTGACGGCGGTGGCCTCGGCCGTGCCGAAGGGCACGGTGATCTTCTGCGACGCCAATGCCGGCTGGACGCCCTACCAGGCCCGGCAGTTCGCCGACGCCACGCGAGCCATCGACTACACATTCGAGCAGCCCTGCACGACGCTCGATGAGAACATGTCGGTGCGCCGCATGCTGGACAAGCCGATGGTGCTGGATGAATCCGTCACCTCGCTCGGCGAGATGCTGGAAATCCACCGCCGAGGTGCTGCCGATGGGCTGACGCTGAAGATCTCGCGGCTTGGCGGCGTGACGCAGACGCGGCTGATCCGCGACGTCGCCGTCGATCTCGGCTTCATGATGACGGTGGAAGACACCGGCGGCGCCGAGATCGACACCGCCGCCATGGCGCATCTGTCCCTGTCGACGCCGGCGGAACGCCGACTGCATGCCATTGCCTTCCACGAGTGGGTGACGGTGCGAACGGCCAGGAACGCACCGCCGGTGACCGGCAGCCATATGGGTGTTCCCGACGGCCCCGGCCTCGGCATCGATGTCGACACCGATCTGCTCGGCAAGCCGTTCTTCGAGATCGGCTGACATGAAGATCACGCGCATCAAGGCAACGCCGATCAACTACAGGCTCGAAGCCCCTTACGTCTGGGTCTTCGGCGAGCTCGACGGCTTCTCGCCGACCATCGTCGAGGTCGAGACGGAGGACGGGCTCGTCGGTGTCGGCGAGGCGCCCACGCCGGCCGCCGCTGCCGTCATCAACGATGTGCTGGCGCCAAGGCTCGTCGGCCGCGATGCCTTCGACATCGCCGGCGCGGAGCATGTCTGCCTGCCGTTCTGGACCGGTGTCCAGTCGATCAACGACCGCACGCGCATCATGGGTTTCGGCGCGATCGAGATGGCGCTCTGGGATCTGCGCGGCAAGGCCTGGAAGCAGCCGCTCTATCAGCTGCTCGGCGGGGCGGTGCGCAAGCAAGTTCCCTTCACCGACTACTTCTCGCTGCGCGGCGACGGGGCAAAGGTGAAAGGTGAAAAGACCCCGGAGGAAGTCGCCGATTACTGCGTCGAGCTTCACGAGCGTCACGGCACGACCTTCTTCGAGGGCAAGTTCTCGACGGAGGACCCGAAAATCTCGATGAAGATGGTCGAGCTGATCCGCAGGAAGCTCGGCGACGACGCGATGATCCGCATCGATTCCAACCAGGCCTATTCGCTGGCGACGGCCAGACGGCTGGCACGGCCGCTCGAAGAGCTCGGCGTGCGCAATTGGGAGGATCCGGTAGCGACGGTCGAGGAGATGCGCGAGCTGCGCCGGCACACCTCAATCCCGTTCTCGACCCACAATATCGACGTCGCGCGCGCCATGGAGCTGAAGGTGCCGGACGCCTTCGTCGGCAATCCCACTGCGCATGGCGGCATCAACCGCATGCTGCGCTTCGTCGGCGCCTGCGAGCACGCCGGCATCGACTACTGGTGCTACAGCGGCGACACCGGCATCGGCAGCGCCTGCTACCTGCATCTTTGCGCGGCGCTCAGCTGGATCAGGGAGCCCAACCAGTCGCTGTTTCGCATGCAGCCGATGGATATCATCGAGGAAGGGCCGTTCTCGCCGAAGAACAATACCGTGGCGGTGCCGGAAGGGCACGGCCTCGGCGTCACGCTGTCGCGAGACCGGCTCGCCGCCTGCCATCGCGACTTCGTCGAGAATGGCCCCTGCAACAAGTATCATGACCCGGAAAAGCCCGGGACCTACCGCAGACTGCCGCTGAATTAGGAGGATGTCGAAAAGCTAGCAGGACTTATCGAGAAAAGGGCGGCCATGGGTCGCCTGGGTGACAGACAAATCATCAAGAAAATCTGACTTTTCCGTCCCAACGAGCAGATGGACCGGTCGGATTCGCATGCTACAGTCCATCGACCGATAGTGACGATGCCGGGAACAGGAGAACTCCACGGAACTCGTCAACTGGAATGCTTGGCCAACCACAACAAAGGGGAAAGGGTTTAACCCATGAGCAAGGACTACCGCATTCTCGATCTCATCCGCCGCGGCCGCACGCCGATGGAAAACCACCTCATCGACGGGCTGGTCGACGGCCGCATCAGCCGCCGCGAATTCGTGCGCCACGGCAGCCTGCTCGGCCTATCGCTGCCGCTGCTCGGTCGCATCGGGATGGCCGCGGGCTTCGGCGCCGCACCCTCGCTCGCGCGCGCTCAAGGCGCGCCCGGCGCCACCATCCGCGTCGGCAGCAGCGTGCCGGCCGCCGCGATCGACCCGGTCACCATCGCCGATGCCGGCGGTCTCCTGGTCATGCAGCAGGTCGCCGAATTTCTCTGCGTCGACGGTCCCGACCTGGTGCTCAAGCCCGCGCTGGCCGAAAGCTGGAAGCCGAATGACGATGGTTCGGTGTGGACCTTCAAGCTGCGCAAGGGCGTGAAATTCCACTCCGGCGGCGAGATGAAGGCTGAGGACGTGGTGGCCAGCATCGACCGCCTGGCCGACCCGGCCAATTCGTCCAATGCACTGTCGGTGTTCAACGGCATCCTGAAGAAGGGAGCCAGCAAGAAGGTCGACGACTATACGGTCGAATTCCATCTCGACGCGCCGAACGGCAACTTCCCGTACATGCTGTCGTCCGACAACTACAACGCCGTGATCATTCCGGCGAGCTACAAGGGTAACTACGAGCAGAGCTTCGACGGCACCGGGCCGTTCAAGATCGAGAAATACACGCCCAAGGTCGGCGCCTCCTTCGTGCGCAACGAGGACTACTGGGGCGAAAAGGCCCTGCCAGCACGCACCGAATTCACCTTCTTCACCGACATCCAACCGCAGATCCTGGCGCTTCAGGGCGGTCAGATCGACATCATCAACCAGATGCCGGTGCTGGCGGGCGTCGCCGTCCTCAACGACCCGAATGTCGACATCATCAGCCTGAAGTCGTCGGCGCATCAGCAGCTGCATATGCATTGCGACGAGGGCCCGACGAAGGACGCTCGCGTGCGCCGCGCCATCGCGCTCTGCCTCGACCGCGAGAAACTCGCCGCCGGTCTGATGAAAGGACGCGCGGCACTCGGCAATGACAGCCCGTTCGCCGCCGTCTACCCCTCGACGGACACCAGCGTGCCGCAGCGCAAGCAGGATATCGCCCAGGCCAAGCAGCTGATGGAGGCCGCCGGCGCCGGCAAGGGCTTCAAGATGACGCTCACCACCGAGCGCTATCTGGAGATCCCGGAATATGCTCAGCTCATCCAGAACTGGGTCAAGGAGATCGGCATCGAGCTGGAACTCAACATCCTCGACCAGGGCGCCTATTACGGCGATGCCGTGTTCGGCAAGTCGAACTGGCTGGATTCGGCGATGGGCATCACCGACTACGGCCACCGCGGCGTGCCGAATGTCTATCTGGCTGCGCCGCTGAAGAGCGACGGCACCTGGAACGCCGCGCATTTCAAGAACAAGGACTACGACCAGCTGGCGACCAGCTATATCGCGGCTCTTGATCTCGAGGCACAGAAAGCCGCGGCCGGCAAGATCCAAAAGCTGCTGCTCGAGGAAACGCCTGTCGTCTTCGGTTATTTCTACGACTACCTGACGGCGACGGCGAAGGGCGTGGCGGGCGTACAGCCGACCGCCATGTCGCAGTTGTTCCTGGAGAAGGCCTCGAAGGCCTGAGCGGGACGAGAAGCCCGTCCCGCGCCGGCACCGCTTGAGAAGTCGGCGTTCGCGACCAGCAGCGACAGGGCGCACCACGCGCCCTGTCCGCGATGGTCATCTCGGGACGATCCGTCATCGACGCGTCCATGGAGACCAGGACCCTGCTCACCACCCTGCATTGGGGGACATACGAGGTCAGCGCCGAGCACGGCAGGCTTGTCGGCGTGGAGCCATGGAGCGGCGACCCCGATCCCTCGCCGATCGGCAGGTCGATGCTCGGCACCACGCACGGCAACATGCGCGTCGCGCGTCCCGCCGTCCGGCGCGGCTGGCTCGAAGGAGACAGGGCGGCTCCGAACGGGCGGCGCGGCGGCGAAGCCTTCGTAGAGGTGTCTTGGGAAACGGCGCTGGATCTCGTCGCAGCAGAGCTCGACCGGGTCCGCACCAGCCATGGCAACGCCGCGATCTATGCTGGATCCTATGGGTGGGCGAGCGCCGGGCGTTTCCACCATGCGCAAAGCCAGGTCCATCGCTTCCTCAACACGATCGGCGGCTATACGAGCTCGATGCTGAGCTACTCATACGGTGCGGCCGAGATCATCCTGCCGCATGTGCTGGGCAGCACCGACGGACTGACGGGCAACCACACCACCTGGGACGGGATCGAGCGGCACAGCGAGCTCATCGTCGCCTTTGGCGGGCTGCCCTGGCGCAACGCGCAGATCCAGGGCGGCGGCTCGGCGCGCCACGAAGCGTCGGCCGCCTTGCGCAACGCCGTGGCCAACGGCGCGCATCTGATCAACATCTCGCCGGTGCGCGACGACGCGCCGCGCGGCATCGACGCCGAATGGCTGCCGCTTCGCCCGAACAGCGACACCGCCGTGATGCTGGCGCTCTGCCATGTGCTGATCCGCGAGCGCCTTCACGACGAGGCGTTCCTGGCACGCTACGCGACCGGCTTCGAGGTCGTGCGCGCCTATGTTATGGGCGAGAGCGACGGCCAGCCGAAGGATCCGGCATGGGCGGCGGCGCTGAGCGGAGTGGACGAAGACAGGATCGTCGCGCTCGCCCGCGCGATGGCCAGCAAGCGCACCATGCTGATGGTCAGCTGGTCGCTGCAGCGCGCCGACCATGGCGAGCAGCCCTATTGGGCGGGGATAACGCTCGCCGCGCTGCTCGGCCAGATCGGCCTGCCCGGCGGCGGGATCGGCTTCGGTTATTCATCGACCAATGGCGCCGGCAGGCCGGAAATGGGGTTCCGATGGCCATCGGTTCCGCAAGGCCGCAACCCCGTCGTGGATTTCATACCGGTGGCACGCGTCGCCGACATGCTGCTCGATCCCGGCGGGCCCTTCGAGTTCAACGGCGCTTCGCTGTCCTATCCCGACGTCAGGCTCGTCTATTGGGCCGGCGGCAATCCGTTCCATCATCATCAGGATCTCAACCGCCTCGTCCAAGCCTGGCAACGGCCGGAGACGATCATCGTCAATGAGCCGTTCTGGACGGCGACGGCGCGGCACGCCGATATCGTGTTGCCCGTCACCACGCCGCTGGAGCGAAACGACCTCGCTTTCTCCAACCGCGAGAACCTCATCGTTGCCATGAAACAGGCGATCGATCCGGTCGACGGCGCGCGCGACGATTACGCGATCTTTGCAGGACTGGCGAAGCGACTGGGCGCGGAGGAGGCCTTCACCGAAGGCCGTGACGCAGATGGATGGATCCGGCTGCTCTACACCCAGGCAAGCGAGAACGCCGGCGCCATCGGCGTCGACATGCCGTCCTTCGAGCGGTTCTGGCGGGACGGCCATGCCGAACTCACCCGCAAGGTCACCTCGCAGACGCTGCTGGGTTCGTTCCGCTCCGCTCCCGAGCGTCATCCGCTGGCAACCCCCTCGGGGCGCATCGAGCTCTATTCCGCGACCATCGACGGCTTCGGTTATGACGACTGCCCTGGACATGCGGTGTGGAAAGAGCCGCGTGAATGGCTCGGCAACAGCGATCTCGCCGAGCGGTTTCCGCTGCATCTGCTGTCGCCGCAGCCGGCCGACAAGCTGCACAGCCAGTTGGACCATGGCTCGGTCAGCCGGGCCGGCAAAGTGGCGGGGCGGGCGCCGTTGCGGATCAACCAAGCCGACGCCGCGACCCGCGGCATCCGCGACGGCGATATCGTCATCGTGGCCAACGAGCGTGGATCGTGCCTCGCCGGCGCGGTGGTGACTGACGGCCTGATAGAAGGCGTGGTGCAACTGCCGACCGGAGCATGGTTCGACCCGTCCGAGCCCGGCCCGTCGCTGGAAAAGCACGGCAATCCGAATGTGCTGACGCCGGACCGGGGAACGTCCCGCCTCGCCCAGTCGCCGACCTGCAATTCGACACTGGTTCAGGTGTCGCGGCTGGAAGGGAAAGCTCCACCGGTGACGGCATTCGAACCGCCTGTCATACTGAACTTGTCCGAGGTTCCCGGCGTGGCCGGGCGACTTGGCCTTTCATAGGAGTCGAAGCCATTTTCCTCTTCTTCCTCATCCGACGCCTGGCCCTGTCGCTCGTCACGCTGTTCCTGCTGAGCGTGATGGTTTTTCTGGGCGGGCAGGTTCTGCCCGGCAATGTCGGGCGAGCGATATTGGGGCCGTTCGCCGACCAGCGCGCGGTGGATGCGCTCAACCACTCGCTCGGCGTCGACCGGCCGCTGCTCGTGCAGTATGGCAGCTGGATCTGGAACTTCCTGCAGGGCGACATGGGTACGTCCTATGTCTTCCGCGCGCCGGTGGCGCCCTTTGTCATCGATGCACTGGGCAATTCGATGAAGCTGGCGCTGATCGCCTTCGTGCTGGTGGTGCCGATCGGCATCCTCGGCGGCGTCATCGCCGCGCTCAACCTCAACAGGCCGCTCGACCGCATCATCAGCCTCGGCGGCCTGTCGGTGACCGTGCTGCCGGAATTCGTCACAGGCATCATCCTGATCCTGATCTTCGGGGTCTGGCTGCGCTGGCTGCCGATCGCCGCCGCCTGGCCCAAGGGCGCCGGCTTCCTCACCCAGCTCTATTATCTCATCCTGCCCTCGCTGCCGCTGTTCCTGGTGCTGTTCGGCTACATCGCGCGCATGGCGAGGTCCGGCATGATCGAAGCGCTCGACTCCGACTATACGAGAACCGCAGTGCTCAAGGGCCTGCCATGGCGAACCGTTATCTGGAGGCATGTGCTGCGCAACGCGCTGCTGCCGACCATCACCGTCATCGCCACCCAGACCGGCTATCTCATCGGTGGTCTCGTCGTCATCGAGACGCTGTTCCGCTACCAGGGCATCGGCTCGCTGATCTTCACCGCCGCGCGCGGCAA
>NZ_JANINM010000486.1:0-1227 GCF_024509055.1 Mesorhizobium sp.
CAATCATTTCTACGATCCGGACGGGAGCCGCATGCATGGCTGAGCACCAGTTGCCCGAGCGCCAGTCGCCGCTTGAGCCGGACTATCATCCTGGCTCGCACGGCAATTTCGAGCATGGCGTCGACGTCATCCTGTCCGAGACGCGGCCGGGCTCGATCCTGCAGCTTGCCGCCTGGCCGGGCGAAGAGAAGCGGCTGATCGAGACCATCCGCAAGGTCACCGGCCTCGCCCTGCCCGACGGCGCCGGTGGCGGCGTGAGCAGCGGCGGCCGCGCCGCCTTCGGCTTCGCGCCTGGAAAGTTCACCGTGGTGGATGAGGCCGAGGGTCTGGCCCAAGCTTTCGCCGGATCGATCGCGCCTGCCATCGGGACGCTGACGGACCTTTCGCATGGCCGCACCGCGATCCGCATCGCCGGCCCGAAGGCCGAATGGGTGATGGCGAAGTTCTTCGCCATCGACTTCGCGCTGCCAGCCTTTCCGCTCGGCGCCGGCCGTTCGACCAACCATCACGATATCTTCGCCCATATCCAGCGCAGCGGCGCCGACCAGTTCGACATCTACGTCTTCCGCTCTTTCGCGCGCTCGTTCTGGAAGGCTTTGTGCCATGCCTCTGAGGAAGTCGGTTACGAGGTGCAGTAGGGCAATTCCAGCCGTGGTGATTTTGTGCCAGGCATTGCAGCCTTTGTCAGGACCAGGAATTGGTCCAGCCGACTGTCTGGCACTACGGACTGCCGCAACTGCTGCTTGAGCGTTGGGCCAGCAGGGTCGATAGATAAGGAATCATCGGCGTTTGCCCGGGCAAACGCCCGCCCAGGCAACCAGTTCGACCATACCCTTCCATGACTGTTGAGACTTCGGCGACGGCCACGACCCGCTTTGCTCCGGCGGAAGGCCCGTCGATGCTGTTGCCGGCCACCGTCGCCTGCGGCGTGTTCATGACCAGCCTTGACCAGAACGTCGTGGTCACCGCGCTGCCCGGAATAGGCGAGAGCCTTGATCGCCCGCCAAGCCAGCTTGGCCTGCTGATCACCGTCTATGTCGCCAGCCTCATCGTCGCCATGCCGCTCGGCGGCTGGCTGGCCGACCGCTTCGGCCTGCGCAACGTCTATTGCTTCGCGTTGCTCGTCTTCGCCAGCGCCTCGGCCCTCTGCGGCATTTCGGAAAACATCTGGATGCTGGTCGGCTCGCGCGCCCTGCAGGGCTGCGGCGGCGCGCTGATGGGCACGCT
>NZ_JANINM010000486.1:1237-12275 GCF_024509055.1 Mesorhizobium sp.
CTCGGCCAGGTCGTGATCCTGTCGAGCTTCCCGCGCGACCGCACGCTCAGGATCAACATGTATATCTCGCTGGCCGGACAATCGGGACCACTGGTCGGGCCCCTCGTCGGCGGCGCGCTCACCACCTATGTCTCGTGGCGCTGGATCTTCTACATCAACATCCCGATCGCGCTGACCGCGGCGCTGCTGGCCGCCTCGCTGTTTCCCACGACGACCAAGCCAGTCCGCACGCCATTCGATTTTCCTGGCTTCCTGCTGGTCGGCAGCGGCATGGCGCTGCTGGTCTTCGGCATGGACTCGGTCGCCGCCAAGGATGCCGCGGGCAGCCTTATCGGCATCGAGCTGGGCCTGGCGATCGCCATCCTCACGGTCGCCGCCTTCTACTGCCTGCGCACACGCAACCCGCTGCTCGACCTCAATCTGCTGCGCATCCGCACCTTCCGCATCGCCTTTCTCACCGGCGGCGGCCTCGACACGATCGGCCTGAGCTCGGTGGTGTTCCTGCTGCCGCTGATGTTCCAGCTCGGCTTCGGCATGAGCGCCGTGCAGGCCGGATCGTTGACTTTCGTCGCCGCGGTCGGATCGTTGCTGATGCGCTTCTTCATGCCGCGCCTTTTGAACCGCTTCGGCTTCAAACGCGTGCTGGTCACCAATACGCCGATCGTCGCCCTGCTGGTCGCCGGCTTCGCGCTGATGCAGGAAAGCCTGCCGGCCTGGATCGTTTTGGCTTATATCTTCACCTTCGGCGTCTTCCGCTCGGTGCAATGGGCCTCCACCGGCAATCTCGCCTATTCGGACATAGCGCCGGAACAGCTCGCGCGCTTCAGCGCGCTCTATTACATTCTGTGGCAGCTTGCGGTGGCGGTCAGCGTCGGCCTTGCGGCAGCATTGCTTTCGCTGCTCGCCGGTGGCGGCAAAGCCAGCATCAACGATTACCGCATCCTGTTCGTCGTCGAAGGGCTGATCACGCTTTGCGCGCTGTCGGCGTATCTGAGGCTGACACCGCAGGACGGTGCCCATGTCAGCGGCCATGGCGCGCATATGAGCACGGACTAGAGCATGACCCCGAAAAGTGGGAACCGGTTTTCGGAGAAGATCATGCTCCAACAACGACTTAGATCAGGATGGCGATTCAGCGAAACGTCATCCTGATCTAGCGGGCCGAGCCGCGGCCTTCGCCGAACCTATTCTGTGAACGTCACCCAGTCCTCAAGCGGCGCGCGGTCGGTACGGAAGTCGTTTTCGGGCTTCGCGGTATCCTCGTAGCCGAGGGCCATGCCACACACGACGATTTCCTCGTCGGGAATGCCGAGCACCGGCCTGATCTGCCGGTGATAGGGCGCGAACGCAGCCTGCGGGCAGGTATGCAGTCCCCTGCCACGCGCCGCCACCATGATGTTCTGCAAGAACATGCCGTAGTCGATCCAAGACCCCTGGTTCAGCCTTCGGTCGATGGTGAAGATCATGCCGACCGGCGCATCGAAGAAGACGAAATTGCGGTCATGCTGGGCGCGCATCCTGTCGACCTCGCGCCGGCCGATACCGAGCGCGCCGTAGAGCCCAAAACCATTGGCGCGCCGGCGCGTCAGATAGGGCTCGAAGAACTGGTCGGGATAGTAGCGGTATTCGTCCCACTCGGCCTTTTCGGCGCGAATGCCTGAGTTGAGGATCGCGTCGCTGATACGCTGCTTGACCTCGCCCTTTGTCACATAGGCACGCCAGGGCTGCATATTGGTGCCGGACGGCGCGCGCGCGGCGACTGCCAGGATGGCTCGGATCGTATCGTCGTCGACCATGTCGGGCAGGAAGGCGCGCACAGACCGGCGCGACATGATCGCCTCGTCGACGATCTCCGCATCCGACGCGATCCGGATGTTCTTCTCAAGCATGGGTCGTCCCTTTCGGCATGGCCAGGAAACCTGAAACCCGGTTTCCTTAACGACCATCCGCAGACTATAAGCTAAACTGGTCCCGACCGGACGCCCCACTCGCCGCTCGTGCGCGAGCCTTTGCATCAAGCGCCGAAAACGCGCAAGCAAATCTTGTGGACTATGAAAATCTCCTTGATTTTTTCATGATTTTATCCTCTCATGAAATTTATCCGTATTTTTTCACGAGAGACGTTTGACTCCGACCGCGACCAGACCGGAACAGGACAATGGCGACCGGTTGCTTGCCGGCGACATTCGTGCTCTGCGCAAGGCGCGCGGCCTGACGCTGGCCGAGATCGCCCTCAAGCTCGGCCGCTCGGTCGGCTGGGTCAGCCAGGTCGAGCGCGGCCTCTCGGTTCCCTCCCTCGGCGACTTGAGGGCATTCGCCAACCTCTTCGATGTTCCGATCAGCCTCTTCTTCAGCCATGACGTCCCGGTCGAACAGGAGCGCGGCGTGATCGTGCGCGCCGGCAGCCGCCGTTCGCTTGGTACAAATGAATCCGGCCTGGTGGAGGAGCTTCTGTCGCCCGACCTCGGCGGTAGCTTCGAGATGCTGCGCTCGGTCTTCGCGCCGGGCGCAGAGCTGAAGACCGAAACGCGCCGTCCGACGGAAGAAGCGGGCTATGTCGCGTCGGGCACGTTCGAGATCGAGATCGACGGTATCTGGCATCGTCTCGGCGAAGGCGACTCGTTCCGCTTTGACGGCAAGCCTTTCCGCTGGCGCAATCCTGGCATCGAGGCAGCCGTCGTCATTTGGGTGGTTTCACCGCCTGTCTATTGATTGAAGTTGGAGGAAAAACATGGCCGGTTTGCCGACCACGGCGCGCGTGGTGATCATCGGAGGCGGTGTCGTCGGCACCTCGTCGCTCTATCACCTGTGCAAGGCAGGCTGGACCGACTGCGTTCTTCTGGAGAAGAACGAGCTGACCTCGGGCTCGACCTGGCATGCGGCCGGCAATGTGCCGACCTTCTCCTCGTCATGGTCGCTGATGAACATGCAGCGCTATTCGACCGAGCTCTACCGGGGGCTGGCCGACGCGGTCGACTATCCGATGAACTACCATGTCACCGGCTCGCTCCGGCTCGCCCATTCCAACGAGCGCATGCAGGAATTCCAGCGCGCCAAGGGTATGGGCCGCTACCAGGGCATGGATATCGACGTCGTCGGCCTCGACGAGGTCAAGCGCCGCTACCCTTTCATCGAGACGCATGAGCTGAAGGGCGCGCTCTATGATCCGAGCGACGGCGACATCGATCCGGCGCAGCTGACGCAGGCGCTCGCCAAGGGCGCGCGCGACATGGGCGCGAAGATCATCCGCTTCTGTCCGGTCACAGGCGTGCGCCGCGAGAACGGCGAATGGGTGGTCACGACGCCGCAAGGCGAGATCCGCTGCGAGATCGTCATCAACGCCGCCGGCTACCGCGCCGCCGAAGTCGGCAGGATGTTCGGCCGTGAAGTGCCGATGATGGTGATGAGCCATCAGTACATCCTGTTCGAGGAAATCCCCGAGCTCGCCGCCTGGACGAAGGAACAGGGCCACAAGCTGCCGCTGCTGCGCGACGTCGACACGTCCTATTACCTGCGCCAGGAAAAAAGCGGCATGAATCTCGGCCCCTATGAGCGCAATTGCCGCGCGCATTGGGCGACGCATAACGACCCGATGCCGGAGGATTTTTCCTTCCAGCTCTTCCCGGACGATCTCGACCGGCTGGAGCACTATCTCGCCGACGCCGTCGCCCGCGTTCCGATCCTCGGCACCGCAGGCCTCTCCAAGGTGATCAACGGGCCGATCCCTTACGCGCCGGACGGCAACCCGCTGATTGGACCGATGCCCGGCGTGCCGAACGCATTCGAGGCGTGCGTCTTCACCTTCGGCATCGCCCAAGGCGGCGGCGCCGGCAAGGTGCTCGCCGAATGGGTCACCGAGGGTCAGACCGAATGGGACATGTGGTCCTGCGATCCGCGCCGCTTCACCAGCTTTGCCTCGGCGCCTGACTATTGCGTCGCCAAGGGCATGGAGATCTACGGCAACGAATACGCCGGGTGGCCAGTTCGACGCCTATAATGGCTGGGAGCGCGCAACTTGGTATGCCGGCCCAGGCGACGACACGTCCGAGGAAGCGACGCTGACCTTCCGCCGCGACGGGCCGTGGCAGCGGCGCGTGCGCGAGGAATGCCTGGCCGTGCGCGATGCCGCCGGCATCCTCGACCTGCCCGGCTTCTCGCGCTTCAACCTTGAAGGTCCGGGTGCCGCCGACTGGCTGGTAAAGCAGGTCACTGGCCTCGTGCCGAAACCCGGCCGCATCGGCCTCGTCTATTTCGCCGACGACAAGGGCCGCATCGTCACCGAAATGTCGGTCGTGCGCCACGCCGAGGACCAGATGACGCTGATCACGGCGGCGGTAGCGCAGTGGCACGACTTCGAATGGCTGAAGTCGCGCATGCCGGCCGACGCCGCCTTCACGCTGACCGACCTTACGGAGGAATACTCGACCCAGATCCTCGCCGGTCCGAACTCGCGCAAGATCCTGGCCGAGGTCAGCGGTGCAGATTTGACGCTGCCCTGGCTGACGCATCAGGAAACGACCATTGCCGGGCGCTGGGCAAAGCTGGTGCGCGTCTCCTTCGCAGGCGAGCTTGGCTGGGAAATCCACACCAAAGTTGCCGATACGCTGGCCGTCTTCGATGCCGTCTGGGCCGCCGGCCAGAAACATGGACTGAAACCCTTCGGCATGTACGCGCTGGATTCGCTGCGGCTGGAAAAAGGCTATCGCGCCTGGAAGGGCGACCTTTCGACCGACTATTCGATCCTGCAGGGCGGACTGGAACGTTTCGTCAAGTGGGACAAGCCGGACTTCCGCGGCAAGGCGGCCTTGCTCAACGAAAAGCAGCAGGGCGTGAAGAAGCGCTTCGTCACGCTGGTGGTCGAAAATCCCGGGGATTGCGACGCGCCCTATATGTCGACGCTCTGGCATGACGGCAGGATCGTCGGCGAGACGACGTCCGGCGGCTGGGGCCACCGCGTCGGCAAGTCGATCGCGCTCGGCATGCTGCGTACGGATCTCACGGAACCGGGCACGGCAGTCGAGGTCGAGATTTTTGGCGATCGCTTCAAGGCCGTCGTGCAGAAGGACGAGCCGCTGTGGGATCCGAAGAACGAGAGGCTGCGGGCATGACCTCCGTCATCCTCACCGATGGCGGCATGGGCCAGGAGCTGGTCCGGCGCAGCAGGTCCGAGCCGACGCCGTTGTGGTCGGCCAGGGTGCTGATCGACGAGCCGGAACTGGTGCGCGACCTGCATGCGGAATTTATCCGCGCCGGCGCCCGTGTCATCACCATCAACACCTATTCGGCAACGCCGGAGCGCCTGGCGCGCGAGGGCGCTGAAGATCTGTTCAAGCCTCTGCAGAAGCGCGGTATCGAATTGGCCAGGCAGGCCCGCGACGAGGCCGGCGACGCCGCGATAGCCGGCTGCCTGTCGCCCCTCTTCGGCAGTTATGCGCCGGCGTTGACCATATCCTTCGAGGACACGCTCGACATCTATCGCCGCATCGTCGCCGAGCAGGCCGATGGGGTAGACCTGTTCCTGTGTGAGACGATGGCTTCCGCTGAGGAGGCGCGCGCGGCGGTCACCGCGGCGTCCGAAAGCGGCAAGCCGGTGTGGGTATCCTGGACTCTCGCCGACCACGGCGAGCCGCGCCTGCGCAGCGGCGAGACCATTGTCGATGCGGCCAGCGCCCTTGGCGACCTGCCGGTCGCCGCCCGGCTGCTCAACTGCTGCCGGCCTGAGGCCATCGCCGCCGCATTGCCCGAGCTCATCGCTCTCGGCGGACCGGTGGGCGCCTATGCCAATGGCTTCACCTCGGTCGAGGCGCTAAAGCATGGCGGCACGGTCGACGTGCTGCACGCCCGCCACGATCTCGATCCGCAAGCCTATGCCAACCAGGCCATCGGCTGGGTCGAAGCAGGCGCCGGCATCGTTGGCGGCTGCTGCGAGGTTGGCCCCGCCCACATCGCCGCCCTGCACGACAAGCTCATGCGGGCCGGCCACCAGATTTCGGGAGTCTCCTGATGCCAAAACCATCATCTCGCATCACCGGCATCGTGCCTTCGGGCAAGGATGGCTGGGAAGTCCATTCCGCTGCCTGGGCCCGCAAGCACGCTGGCGAGGACATCATCATGCTGTCGGTCGGCGACCATGACTTCGACACGCCGTCGGAGACGATCGAAGCGTGCGTGACGGCCGTGCGCGGCAGCAACCATCATTACACGCCACTGTCAGGCTTGCCGCGCCTGCGCAAGGCGATGGCCGCGGCATCGACCGCCTGCACGGGTGTCTTGACCGAGCCTGACGAAATCATCGCCACGCCGGGCGGCCAGGCCGCGCTCTACGCCAGCGTCCAGGCGGTGCTTGACCCCGGCGATCATGCCATCGTCGTCGCGCCCTACTATGCGACTTACCCGAACACCTTCAGCGCCGCCGGCGCCAGTTTCACCGTGGTCGAGACGCCCGCTGAAGATGGATTTCAACCCCGCGCGGACATGATCCGCGCTGCGCTGAAGCCCAACACCCGCGCCATCCTGATCAACACACCAAACAATCCGACCGGCGCGGTCTATTCGCGCGAACGGCTCAAGCAACTGGCCGAGATTTGCAGGGAACACGACCTCTGGCTGCTGTCCGACGAGGTCTATTGGACGCTCGGCGGCGGTGAGCATATTTCGCCGCGTTCGCTGCCCGGCATGGCCGAGCGCACGCTGGTCATCAACTCCATGTCGAAGAGCCACGGCATGACCGGCTGGCGCATGGGCTGGCTGACCGGCCCGAAGGCGATGATCTCGCTGCTGACCGATCTCAACCTGGTGACGACTTACGGCCTGCCCGCCTTCATCTCGATCGCCTGCGCCGAAGCGCTGGAGAACCATTATGGCGTGAAGGAGATCGCCGAGCGCTACGCGGCACGACGTACTGTCTTCCTCGACGCCATGCGCGGCGTGAACGACCTCACCGTGCGCGGCTCCGAAGGCGGCATGTATGTGATGCTCGACGTCTCCGCCATCGAGCCGGACGACGAGAAATTCGCCTGGGCGTTGCTCGACAAGGAAAAGGTCGGCGTGATGCCCGGGTCGAGTTTCGGCGAGGCCGCGGCCGGCCACATCCGCATCAGCCTTTGCCAGCCTGAACCCATCCTTCAGGAAGCAGCACTTCGCGTGCGCCGCTTCGCTTCCAACTATCGCCGCGAGGCCGCATGACCAAGACTGTTCCCAGCAAAGCCCGCGCCGTTATCATCGGCGGCGGCGTTTCCGGCTGCTCGGTCGCCTATCATCTGGCGAAGCTCGGCTGGACCGACATCGTGCTGCTTGAACGCAAGCAGCTTACCTGCGGCACGACCTGGCATGCGGCCGGCCTGATCGGCCAGTTGCGCGCGTCCCAGAACATGACTCGGCTGGCAAAATATTCGGCCGACCTCTACGTCAAGCTCGAAGCCGAGACCGATGTCGGCACCGGCATGCGCCAGGTCGGGTCGATCACCGTGGCGCTGACCGAGGAGCGCAAGCACGAAATCTACCGGCAAGCCTCTCTCGCGCGCGCCTTCGACGTCGACGTGCGCGAGATTTCGCCGAGCGAAGTCAAGGAGATGTATCCGCATCTCAACGTTTCCGACGTGGTCGGCGCGGTGCACCTGCCGCTCGACGGCCAGTGCGATCCGGCCAACATCGCCATGGCGCTCGCCAAGGGTGCCCGCCAGCGCGGCGCCACGATCATCGAGAACGTCAAGGTCACCAAGGTCCACACCAAAAACGGCCGCGTCTCCGGCGTTTCGTGGACGCAAGGCGAGGACCAGGGCACGATCGAGACCGACATCGTCGTCAACTGCGCAGGCATGTGGGCGCGCGAGCTTGGGCGGCAGAACGGCGTCACCATCCCGCTGCATGCCTGCGAGCATTTCTATCTGGTCACGGAGCCGATCCCGGGCCTGTCCCGCTTGCCGGTGCTGCGCGTGCCGGACGAGTGCGCCTACTACAAGGAAGACGCCGGCAAGATGATGCTCGGGGCCTTCGAGCCGGTGGCAAAGCCCTGGGGCATGGAAGGCATCCGCGAGGATTTCTGCTTCGACCAGTTGCCCGAGGACATGGACCATTTCGAGCCGATCCTCGAAATGGGCGTCAACCGCATGCCGATGCTGGGCACCGCCGGCATCCACACCTTCTTCAACGGTCCAGAAAGCTTCACGCCGGACGACCGTTACTATCTAGGCGAAGCGCCGGAGCTCGCTGGCTACTGGATGGCGACCGGTTACAATTCGATCGGCATCGTTTCCTCCGGCGGCGCCGGCATGGCGCTGGCGCAGTGGATCAACGACGGCGAAGCGCCTTTCGATCTCTGGGAGGTCGACATCCGCCGCGCCCAGCCGTTCCAAAAGAACCGCCTCTACCTCAAGGAGCGCGTCTCCGAAACGCTCGGCCTGCTCTATGCCGATCACTTCCCCTATCGACAGATGGCGACCTCGCGCGGCGTGCGTCGCTCGCCCTTGCATGAGCACCTGAAGGCAAGTGGCGCTGTCTTCGGCGAAGTCGCCGGCTGGGAGCGCGCCAACTGGTTCGCCCGTGAAGGCCAGGAGCGCGAATACCGCTATTCCTGGAAGCGGCAGAACTGGTTCGACAACCAGCACGAGGAGCACCTTGCGGTGCGCAACGGCGTCGGCCTGTTCGATATGACCTCCTTCGGCAAGATTCGCGTCGAAGGGCGCGACGCCTGCGCATTCCTGCAGCGGCTCTGCGCCAACGACATGGACGTGGCGCCGGGCAAGATCGTCTACACGCAGATGCTCAATGCCAAGGGCGGCATCGAGAGCGACCTTACAGTGACCCGGCTTTCGGAAACCGCTTATTTCCTGGTCGTGCCTGGCGCCACTCTGCAGCGCGACCTCACCTGGCTGCGGCGGCACGTTGCCGACGAGTTCGTCGTCATCACCGACGTGACGGCGGCCGAAGCCGTCATCTGCCTGATGGGACCGGACTCGCGAAAACTGATCCAGAAGGTCAGCCCGAACGATTTCTCCAACGAAGCCAATCCGTTCGGCACCTGCCAGGAGATCGAGATCGGCATGGGCCTCGCCCGCGCTCACCGCGTCACCTATGTCGGCGAGCTCGGCTGGGAGCTCTATGTCTCGACCGAGCAGGCCGCCCATGTCTTCGAGGCAATCACGGAGGCCGGCGCCGATGTCGGCCTGAAACTCTGCGGCCTGCACACGCTGGATTCCTGCCGCATCGAAAAGGCCTTCCGCCATTTCGGCCACGACATCACCGACGAGGACAACGTTCTTGAGGCGGGCCTCGGCTTCGCCGTGAAGACGGCCAAGGCCGGCTTCATCGGTCGCGACGCCGTGCTGCGAACCAAGGAAGCCGGCCTGAACCGGCGCCTGGTACAGTTCCGCCTCAAGGACCCGCAGCCGCTGCTCTTCCACAATGAGGCGATCCTGCGCGACGGCAAGATCGTCGGCCCGATCACCTCGGGGAATTACGGTCACCATCTCGGCGGTGCGATTGGGCTGGGCTATGTGCCGTGCAAGGGAGAAAGCGAGGCGGATGTGCTTGGCTCGTCCTACGAGGTCGAGATCGCCGGCGAGCGCTTTGCGGCTGAGGCATCGCTGAAGCCGATGTACGATCCGAAGGCTGAAAGGGTGAAGATGTAGCGCGATCTTCTCCTTCTCCCCTTGTGGGAGAAGGTGGATCGGCGCGCAGCGCCGAGACGGATGAGGGGTGCTCCAGCGGAGTGAGACGCTGGCGTTCCCTGGAACACCCCTCATCCGGCCGCTTCGCGGCCACCTTCTCCCACAAGGGGACAAGGGAAAACTGGCCCTCAAAATCGCTCCAGCCTCGCCCGCACCTTCGCCAGAAAAGCCGCCCGGCTTCTCGGCGTCGAAGAATCCATCAGATAGTGCGCCAGGAAGAACGTCTTGCAGCGGGTGGCGCAGATCGCCCGCATGCCGCGCAGGATCGTCTTGCGGCCGGGCTGGCCGACGACGACGCTCCACCAGGTCGGCGCGCCGCAGGTGGTGATGACGCCGACCTTGGTGACGTGCGTCATCAGCGACTTGATCCTGCCCTTGCCGACCGGCAGCTTGAAGGCGATGTCGGTCGCCCAAACCCGGTCGAACCAGCCCTTCAGCATCGCCGGCAGGCCGTACCACCAGGTAGGGTAGATGAAGAGGATCGCCTGCGCCCATTTCAGGTGCTCGAAATGCGGCTCGAGCGCTGGGTCGTCGGGGGAACGCTCGTTGTAGGATCGCCGTTCCTCGCGGCTCATAACCGGGTTGAAGTTCTCGGCATAGAGGTCGAGCAGTCGAACCTCCCAGCCTCGGGTCTTCAGCACGTCAACCGCGACGTCGCGGATCGCGGCGCAATAGCTTTCGGGCACCGGATGGCAGTAGACCACCAGCACGCGCATCAGAAGGCGTCCATTCTGGCGACCACCTTCGCCACGAAGGCCTTGCGCGTCTCGTCGGTCGACAGGTTCATCGAATAATGCGCGAGGTAGGAGACGGGAGCGCCGGGCTTGATGGTGGCCCGCAGCATGCGCTTCACAACCTTGCGCGGCGGATCGCCCATCAGCATCGCGCGAAAACGGCTGCCGCCATAGGTGGTTATGGCGGCAAGCTTGCGGATGTTGTGCAGCGTCGGCTGCACCTTGCCGTCGACCAGTTTGAACGACACACCAGGCAGGAAGACGCGATCGAAGAAGCCTTTCAGAATCGCTGGATAGCCGTAGTTCCAGACCGGAAAGGACAGCACCAGCGCCTCGGCACTGCGCAGTCTTTCGACATAGCTTGCGACAGCATCGCCCTGTCCGCGCTGATCGTGGTAGCCAAGCCGCTCGGCCCGCGTCAGCCGCGGATCGAAATCCTCGGCGTAGAGGTCGCAATCGTCGATCGAATGGCCCGCCGCGCCCAGCCGCTCCACGATCGTCCGGTGCAGGCCTGCGTTGAAGCTGGTCTCCACCGGATGAGCGTAGAGCACGAGGATTTTCACGGAAGAATATCCCGCAGGTTAGCGCGAGGCACCCCCCTCTGCCCTGCCGGGCATCTCCCCCTCAAGGGGGGAG
>NZ_JANINM010000487.1 GCF_024509055.1 Mesorhizobium sp.
TCGCGCATGCGCTCGTCGCGCGGCATGATCAGCACCTTGAGGTCGTTGAGCATGATGCCGTAGACCTTGAGGAAATCGGTGAGATGCGCCTTCACCGCCTCGCGGACATCGCTGATCCGCTCATTGACGTTCTCCATCTTGGTGACCTGGATGATCTGGTTGATCGCCTGCTCGATGGCCGGTCCGGCGTAGTCGGCGATCTCCTTGGTGTCGATCACCGCGCCCGCGAAGGGCATGTGGGTGATAAGAGCAAGCGCTTCATCCTTGCTGTCTATGTGGATGTAGTAGTCCACGACATAGGACATCTCCGCCATCTCGGCGCTGGTCGCGACGCCCTCGTTGCGCACCAGCAGCTTGGAGCGGTTGATGTAGATGACCTCGTAGACCCAGGGCGACGATCCGCCGAAGAAGCCCTGCACCACCGACCCGACCAGCGGCTTGTCCGGGGTCTGGAGCTGGTACTGGCCGGTCTCGTAGACGTTGAGCACCGCGCCGCGCGACTTCAGGATGCAGAAGTGGTTGCTTTCAACCGTCAACAGCGAACCTGAAACGATGCTCTCGTCGACGATCTTCATCGCGACTGTCCTGGTGCCGAGCGCGTCCGTGCCGTCGCGCTGCAGCGACGTGATTACCTGCCTGGTGATCGCCATTTCAACTCTCCCTCGCTTGTACCGGCACGCCTCGCGTGCCCGATGCCTGTCGACTTTGCTGGAATGCGCTAGCGCGGCGAACAGAGGCCCTTGCCCCTGAACGATTGCTGCAGCCGGGCGGTCCGGTCGGTGCGCTGGCGGTAGCCGCCGTCGCCGTCGAGCAGATATTTCGCCCGTTGCCTCGCGGGCGCCTGCGGCGCCGCCTTCTTCGACGAGGCTGCGCGCGCGGCGACTTGCTCTATCGCCCGGGCGGCCTTGCGGCTGATCTCGGGACTTGCCTTGGCGTCCTGCAGGGCCCGGGTGACTGCCTGGCCGAGAAGTTCCTGGCCTTTTCCGCCGAGGAAGCTCGAAACCACTTCCGCGACATCGGCGATTTCGTCGCGCTGAGCATCAGCTGGCGGGGATAACGGCGAGGCGGGTCGGCGCGCCTCCGGTTGAATGACTTTTCCCCGGCCCAAGGCCTTGCCCAGCGACCGCCAGACAATGAAGGCGAGGACCAGTAAAAATAGAATATGCGACATGGAAAAACCCGATCAATTCAGAATACACGGCGAAGCTGCTACTATTTGATAGCGCCAAGTCTTTCTTGCTGTATTTTACAAATCGCGTTTTCGGCCAGCCCCACTCAGTTTGCGTTGAAGATGCTGGAACCAGCCAGCGCGTCTCGTGGCGCCCTGGAACGTTCATTCTCAAGCATCGATAAGTTGTGCCCTGGATTCCGCTGTTGGCGGATCAATGGTGGTTCCGGAGCGCCGCCGAACCACCCGCCGTCCCCTCCCCCATGCCTCGTCAAAACATCTATTCTCCGGACATAACTGTCCAGCAACCAATGGATAGGCAATGCTGTGCCGTTGATAAGGGAAGTCCCGAATGTCGCCTATACACAATGTCGCGAGGTATTTGCGGCAAAGGCCTTGAGGTCGAAATCTCGCTCTTTTCAGCGGTCGGCGACATCGTCATTTTGCGCGACCGCGCCCGCAAGCCGGCATACCGCATTGCACAATTCCAGCGCTTCGACATAGTGAGGCATGGCCCGATCCGCACTCGCCGTCCTGGTGATCGACGAAAACCGCATCCGCGCCTCGATCATCGAGGCAGGCCTGCGCGAGGCCGGGCACGAGCGGGTGACCGTCATCCACGATGTCGCCGGCATTGCGCGCCGCATTGCCGAAATCGAGCCCGACGTCATCGTCATCGATCTCGAAAACCCCAACCGCGACATGCTGGAGAACATGTTCCAGCTGTCGCGCGCGGTGAAGCGGCCTATCGCCATGTTCGTCGACCGCTCCGACCAGGCATCGATCGAAGCCGCGGTCGAGGCCGGCGTGTCGGCCTATGTCGTCGACGGCCTGAGGCAAGAGCGCGTCAAGCCGATCCTCGACATGGCGGTGAGCCGCTTCAACGCCTTCTCGCGCATGGCGCGCGAGCTGGAGGAGGCGCGCAGCGAGCTGGAGAACCGCAAGTTGATCGACCGCGCCAAGGGCATCCTGATGAAATCGCGCGGCCTCTCCGAGGAGGCCGCCTACACGCTTCTGCGCAAGACGGCGATGAACCAGAACCGCAAGATCGGCGAGATCGCCCAGAGCCTGGTGACCGCCGCCGGGCTGCTTGCGCCGCCGGAGGGTGAATGAGCATGACCGCCGCGCACGAAATCACCGCCGGCTTCATGCCGCTTTTCGACAGCGCCGTGCTGGTCTGCGCGCGCGAGATGGGCTTCGCGGCCCGCGAAGGCATCGAGCTGAAGCTGCAGCGCGAGACGTCCTGGGCCAACATTCGCGACCGCATCGCCATCGGCCATTTCGACGTCGCCCACATGCTGGGCCCGATGCCGCTCGCCTGCAGCCTCGGCCTGACGCCGATCGCCTCCGACACCATCGTGCCGTTCTCGCTTGGCCTCGGCGGTAACTGCGTCACCGTCTCCAACGCCGTATGGGACGGCATGGCGGCGCATGGAGCGGAGCCGGACCTCGACCCGGCGCGCGCCGGCGCGGCGCTTGGCGCGTTGATCCGCGAGCGCGTCGCGTCCGGCCGCGAGCCGCTGCGACTTGCCGTCGTCCATCCGCATTCCGGGCACAATTACGAATTGCGCTACTGGCTTGCGGCCTGCGGCATAGATCCCTCGACCGAGATCGAGATCGTCATCGTGCCGCCGCCCTTCATGGCCGATGCGCTGGCCGCCGGCCGCATCGACGGCTATTGCGTCGGCGAACCCTGGAACAGTGCTTCGGTCGCGGTCGGAACGGGGCACATAGTGACGGTCAAAGCGCTGCTCTGGCGCAACAGCCCCGAGAAGGTGATCGGCGCGCGCAAGAGCTGGGCGGAAGCAAACCCGGACGTATTGGCGGCGCTGCTGAGGGCGCTCCACCATTCCGCGCGCTGGTGCCAGGACCCCGACAACCATGCCGAACTGGCGGCGCTGATGGCGGAGCCCCGCTTCCTCGGACTGCCCGCTTCGGTGCAGATGCCGATCCTCACCGGCCGGCTGAGGCTCGGCAGCGGCGTGGAGCGGGCGATCGATGATTTCTTCGTGCCGTTCGACAAGGCGGCGAACTTTCCCTGGAAGAGCCACGCGTTGTGGTTCTACACGCAGATGGTGCGCTGGGGCGATATCGAGCACACGCCCCGCAACCTCGCCATTGCCAGGGATTGCTATCGACCCGACCTCTACCGCGCGGCGCTGAAGCCGCTTGGCGTGGCCCTGCCGGGCGCCAACGCCAAGGTCGAGGGCGCGCTTCGAGAGGCGACGCCGGTCGGGTCGGCCGGAGCGAGCCTCGTACTCGGCCCGGACGGATTCTTCGATGGCCAGATATTCGATCCGGACCGGATCGACGCCTATATTGCCGCCCAGAAATCGGCCGGTTCGCGAGACTGATCGTTTCGACGCCATTCTTGTGCATTGCACAAAAATTATGCGGACCGTTCGCGCAGCTGACCAATGTTTGATCGGGCAGCCGATCGGCACAGCAACCACAAATTCCTTCCATCTCATTGACCCTGCTTAGCTTTTCGTCTCGCCACGAAAACTGGCACGGTTCCTGCTTTGCATTAAGGGAGCCCGTTCTCGGGCAATGAAACAGGCGTCCAATGGCGGGCGCCACAGGCAAAGCTGCCGCTCAGGTCGACGCGCGATCCCGGATGTACGGACGCGAGAGGCCTGGACGGCAGCTTTTCTTTTTTGGCCGACACGCGATCGACGGGCTGTCAGGCCCCACTGGAGACGACGATGACGAAACGGATCGGAACCGCCCCTTCGCTGAAGGACTTCGTGCGCCGCGACTTCCTCCTCGGCAGCGCTCTCACCGCGGCGCTGTTCATTGCCGCGCTGCTGCTGTTTCCCCCCGGCAGCGAGCCCGAGGGCAAGGCCCCTCACATAACCGTAGCGGCTTCGCCGCGCTGACCGTCGACCAACAGACGCGACGCCACTCACGCCGCGAACCGGAGCCCAAGATGACCGCAAACCTCGCAACCGCGCCCAGCCAGGACAATGCTCCGCGGCAGGCGCTCGTCATGTCCACCATCGCCTTCACCGTCTGTTTCGCGGTGTGGACGATCTTCGCCATCATCGGAGTCCGCATCAAGCAGGAGCTTGGGCTGAACGAGACGGAATTCGGCCTGCTCGTCGGCACGCCGATCCTCACCGGCTCGCTCGTGCGCATGGTGCTCGGCGTCTGGACCGACCGGTTTGGCGGAAGACTGGTCTACACGGTGAACATGCTGGCGGCGGCAGCCGCGACCTTCCTGCTGGCCTACGCGCATACTTACGGCCAGATCCTGGTTGCCGCGCTCGGCGTCGGGCTCGCCGGCGGCTCCTTCGCCGTCGGTGTCGCCTATGTCTCGCGCTTCTTCCCCGCCGGCAAGCAAGGCACCGCGCTCGGCATCTTCGGTGTCGGCAATGTCGGCGCAGCGGTCACCAAGTTCCTGGCGCCGCTGGCGCTGCTCGCCTGGGGCTGGCAGTCGGTGGCCGAGATCTGGGCGGCGGCGCTTGCCGTCATGGCGGTGGTCTTCTGGTTCACGACAGGCGACGACCCGGTCATACGCGAGCGCCGCGCCGGCAAGGCGATGCCGGCGCGAAGCTTCTGGCAGGAGTTCGCGCCGCTGAAGAACCTGCGGGTCTGGCGCTTCTCGCTCTACTACTTCTTCTGCTTCGGCGCGTTCGTGGCGCTGTCGCTGTGGCTGCCGCGCTACCTGATCGGCGTCTACGGCTTCGGCATCGCCACGGCCGGCATGATCGGCGCCGCCTACTCGATCCCGGCAAGCGTCTTCCGCGCCTATGGCGGCGTGCTTTCGGACCGTATCGGCGCGCGCACCGTGCTCTATTGGACCTTCACCGTCTGTGCCGTCGCGACGCTGGTTCTGTCCCTCCCCTCGGCGGACTACGTCGTGCGCGGCATCAGCGGGCCGATCGCCTTCCATTTCGAGATCGGCCCGCTCGCCTTCATTGCCGTCGCCAGCGTGCTCGGCTTCTTCATGAGCCTCGGCAAGGCCGCCGTCTACAAGCACATCCCCGCCTACTATCCGCAGAGCGTCGGCGCGGTCGGCGGCGTGGTCGGCATGATCGGCGGCCTTGGCGGCTTCATCCTGCCGATCGCCTTCGGCGCGCTGAACGACCTTACCGGCGTCTGGTCGAGCTGCTTCATGCTGCTCTTCCTGATTGTTGTCGGCTGCCTTGCCTGGATGCACTTCAGCATCCGGCGCATGGAGCGCGCGGTGGCCGCGCGAGCCACGCCCATTTCGTACGCAGCTGAGTGAAACGGGAGCGGATCAACACAATGACCGAGAAACTCGTCATCATCGGCAACGGCATGGCTCCCGGGCGCATGCTTGAACATCTGCTGGAGAAGGCGCCGGGCCGCTACCAGGTCACCATCTTCAACGCCGAACCGCGGGTGAACTACGACCGCATCATGCTGTCGCCGGTGCTTTCCGGCGAAAAGGCCTATGAAGAGATCATCATCCATGGCGACGGCTGGTACATCAAGCACGGCATCATGCTCTACAAGGGCCACCGGATCGTCGCCATCGACCGGGCGGCGAAGACCGTCACCTCCGACCACGGCGTCACCGAGCCCTACGACAGGCTGGTGATCGCCACCGGCTCGGTGCCGTTCATCATCCCGGTGCCAGGCAACAACCTGCCCGGCGTCTTGACCTACCGCGACCTCGACGACGTGCAGGCCATGCTGCTTGCAGCGCAGTCGCGGGCCAAGGCCGTCGTCATCGGCGGCGGCCTGCTCGGGCTCGAGGCCGCCGCCGGACTGAACCTGCAAGGCATGGATGTCACCGTGCTGCACGTCATGCCGACATTGATGGATCGCCAGCTCGATCCCGCCGCCGGCTATCTCCTGCAGCGCGCCGTGGAGGAGCGCGGCATCAAGGTCATCACCAAGGCCAACACGCAGGCGATCGCCGGCAACGGCAAGGTCGAGCGCGTTGAACTCGCCGACGGCACGGTCGTGCCGGCGACGCTGGTGGTGATGGCCGCGGGCATCAGGCCGAACGCGGCACTCGCCAAGGACGCGGGCATCGCCGTCAATCGCGGCATCGTCGTCGATGCCGGCATGCGCAGCAACGACCCCGACATTTTCGCGCTCGGCGAATGCGCCGAGGTGGGCGGCATGGTCTACGGGCTGGTGGCGCCGCTCTACGAGATGGCCCGCGTCGCGGCCGCCCAGCTGGCCGGCGACGAGAGCGCCGCCTTCGTGCACTCGGACACGCCGACCAAGCTCAAGGTCACCGGCATCGACCTGTTCTCGCTGGGCGACTTCGCCGACGGCGGGGACCGGCAGGAGATCGTGCTGCGTGACGCCTCCGCCGGCGTCTACAAGCGACTGGTGCTGAAGGACGACCGCATCATCGGCACGGTGCTCTACGGCGAGACCTCCGATGGCGCCTGGTTCAACGACCTCAAGAAGAAGCAGACCGACATCTCGGCCATGCGCGACACCCTGATCTTCGGCCAGTCGTACCAGGGGGGCGCTCCCCTGGACCCTATGGCGGCCGTTGCAGCCTTGCCGGATGATGCGGAAATCTGCGGCTGCAACGGCGTCTGCAAGGGCAAGATCACCGGAGCGATCACCGGCGCGGGGCTGACATCGCTCGACGACGTGCGCGCCCACACCAAGGCGTCCGCTTCCTGCGGCTCCTGCACCGGGCTGGTCGAGAAGCTGATGGTGCTGACCATCGGCGACAAATACAACCCGGCCGCCGTGCAACCCATGTGCTCCTGCACCGCGCTCGCTCACGACGAGGTGCGCCGGCTGATCAAGGCCAAGCGGCTGAAGACCATCCCCGCCGTCATGCAGGAGCTGGAATGGAAGACCTCCTGCGGCTGCGCCAAATGCCGGCCCGCGCTCAACTACTACCTCGTCTGCGACTGGCCGGACGAATATGCCGACGACTACCAGTCGCGCTTCATCAACGAGCGCGTCCACGCCAACATCCAGAAAGACGGCACCTATTCGGTGGTGCCGCGCATGTGGGGCGGGGTGACCAGCGCCGCCGAGCTGCGCGCCATCGCCGATGTCGTCGACAAGTTCGAGATCCCGATGGTCAAGGTCACCGGCGGCCAGCGCATCGACATGCTGGGCATCCGCAAGGAGGACCTGCCGGCGGTGTGGGCCGATCTCGGCAAGGCCGGCTTCGTCTCCGGCCATGCCTATGCCAAGGGGCTGCGCACGGTGAAGACCTGCGTCGGTTCGGACTGGTGCCGCTTCGGCACGCAGGATTCGACGGGCCTTGGCGTGCGCATCGAGAAATTCATGTGGGGATCGTGGACGCCCGCCAAGGTGAAGATGGCTGTGTCGGGCTGCCCGAGGAACTGCGCCGAGGCGACATGCAAGGATGTCGGCGTGATCTGCGTCGACAGCGGCTTCGAGATCCACTTCGCCGGAGCGGCCGGCCTCGACATCAAGGGCACCGAGGTGCTCGGCCTGGTCAGGACGGAGGACGGAGCGCTGGAGCATATCGTGGCGCTGGTGCAGATGTATCGCGAGCAGGCGCGCTATCTCGAGCGCATCTACAAATGGGCCAAGCGCGTCGGCATCGACGAAATCAGGCGCCAGATCATGGACGACGGGGCCAAGCGCAAGGCCTATTTCGAGCGCTTCGTCTTCTCGCAGAAATTCGCCCAGGTCGATCCCTGGTCGGAGCGCGTCTCCGGCAAGGACAAGCACGAATTCCGGCCGATGGCGTCCGTCGGTTTTGCGCAGGCCGCGGAGTGACAGGCATGAACTGGATACCGATCGGCTCCCTCTCGGATATCCCGCGGCGCGGCGCGCGCTGCGTCGATACCCCGCAAGGCAAGATAGCCGTGTTCCGCACGGCGGACGACCAGGTCTATGCCATCGACGACCGCTGCCCGCACAAGGGCGGCCCGCTCAGCCAGGGCATCGTCCACGGCGCGGCGGTGACCTGTCCGCTGCACAATTGGGTGATCTCGCTGGAGACGGGCAAGGCCCTCGGCGCCGACGAGGGCGCGGTGCGCACCATCCCCGTGAAGCGGGAGGGCGAGCGCCTGCTGCTTGCGCTCGACGCGCTGGCCAGCCGCGCGGCCTGAACGCATGGAGATCGAGAATGCACGCGAGGTGAGGACCACCTGCCCCTATTGCGGGGTGGGGTGTGGCGTGCTGGCGAAGGTCGCCGCGGACGGTGAGGTGTCCGTCCGTGGCGACCCCGCCCATCCCGCGAATTTCGGCCGGCTTTGCTCCAAGGGTTCGGCTCTGGCCGAGACCGTCGGTCTCGATGGAAGGTTGCTGCATCCTCAGATCGGTAATCGCCGCGCCGGCTGGGACGAGGCGCTCGACCTCGTCGCCTCGACCTTCACGCGCACCATTGCTGACCATGGCCCCGATGCGGTCGCCTTCTATGTGTCGGGCCAGCTGCTGACCGAGGATTACTATGTCGCCAACAAGCTGATGAAGGGCTTCATCGGCTCGGGCAACATCGACACCAATTCGCGGCTGTGCATGGCATCCTCGGTCGCCGGCCACCGCCGCGCCTTCGGGGCCGACACCGTGCCGGGCTGCTACGAGGACCTCGAACTGGCCGACCTCATCGTGCTGGTCGGCTCCAACCTCGCCTGGTGCCACCCCGTGCTCTACCAGCGCATCGCGGCGGCGCGCGAGAAGCGGCCGCAGATGAAGATCGTGCTGGTCGACCCACGCCGCACCATGACGGCCGATATCGCCGACCTGCACCTGGCGATCGCGCCCGACGGCGACACGGCGCTGTTTTGCGGCCTGCTGGCCCATCTCGCGGCGAGCGGCGCGCTGGACCGCGACTACATCGCCGCCCACACAAGCGGCTTCGAGGCGGCGTTGTCGACGGCGGGCGCGCTCGATCTTGCCGGCATCCGCGCGGCCACCGGCCTGGGCGAGGACGAACTTCTCGGCTTCTATGACCTGTTCGCCGCGACAGACAGGACCGTGACGATCTACAGCCAGGGCGTGAACCAGTCGTCGCAAGGCACCGACAAGGTCAGTGCCATCATCAACTGCCATCTCGCGACCGGCCGGATCGGCAGGCCCGGGACGGGACCGTTTTCGGTCACCGGCCAGCCCAATGCCATGGGCGGCCGCGAGGTGGGCGGCCTCGCCAACATGCTGGCCGCGCATATGGAGATCGAGGACCCCGCGCATCGCGACCGCGTGCGGCGCTTCTGGAAGGCGCCCGCCGTCGCGGACAAGCCCGGCCTCAAGGCGGTCGACATGTTCCGGGCGGTGGCCGACGGGCGCGTCAAGGCGCTGTGGATCATGGCGACCAATCCCGTCGATTCGATGCCGGATGCCGATACAGTGGAAGCCGCGATCGAGGCTTGCCCCTTCGTCGTGGTGTCGGACGTGCTCACCGGCACCGACACGGTGCGCCACGCCCATGTCCGGCTGCCCGCGACGGCCTGGGGCGAGAAGGACGGCACCGTCACCAACTCGGAGCGGCGCATCTCACGCCAGCGCGCCTTTCTGCCGCCGCCTGGAGAAGCAAGGCCCGACTGGTGGATCGTGGCCGAGGTGGCAAAGCGCATGGGTTTCGGCGAAGCGTTCGCGCATGGCGGGCCGGCCGGGATCTTCGCCGAGCACGCCGCCCTGTCGGGTTTCGAGAACGACGGGGCGCGGGATTTCGATATCGGGGCTTATGCCGAGGTGGATGCAGAAAGTTACGACGGGATGACCCCATTCCAATGGCCCGCGCCGAGCCAAGGCACCCCCCTCTGGCCTGCCGGCCATCTCCCCCTCAAGGGGGGAGATCAGCCCTCGCGCGGGCTTTCGCCAATCTCCAGCGTTGGAGACGGAGCGCCGAGTCCGACGCTGCCAATCTCCCCCCTTGAGGGGGAGATGGCCGGCAGGCCAGAGGGGGGTGCCCAGGCTGGACCTCGGCAGGCTGGGATACAGACGCCCGTCCGTTTCTTCGCCGACGGCAACTTCTACACCCCGGACGGCAAGGCCCGCTTCATCTCCATCCGCCCCGGGCAGGAAACCCGCACCAGCCCGGACTTTCCGCTTGTGCTCAACACCGGCCGTATCCGCGACCACTGGCACACCATGACGCGCACCGGCAAAAGCCCACGCCTCTCGCAGCACATCGCCGAACCCTTCATCGAGATCCATCCGGAAGATGCCCGCCGCTACGACATCGGCGACGCCGACATCGTGCGTGTGGAGAGCCCGCGCGGCGCGGCCCTCGTGCGCACCCTGGTGACTGCACGCCAACGCCCGGGCAGTGTCTTTTCGCCGATGCATTGGACGGATCAGTTCGCCTCGCGCGCCCGGCTCGGCGCGCTCACGGCGCCGCTGACCGATCCGACCTCCGGGCAGCCGGCGCTGAAGCATGTCGCCGTGCGCGTCGAGAAATTCGCGGCCAAGGCCTTCGGCTTTGCGGTGACGCGGCAATTGCCCGAGGCCATCCGCGCCGATTACTGGGCGGTCGCCCGCTGCAAGGATGGCTGGCGGGTGGAACTCGCCCTCGCCGACGACGAAGTCGACTGGACGGCATTCGCGGTCGCCCTGCTCGGCCTCCCACCCACAGCCGAGATGCTTGTCTATCACGACCGCGAAGCGGGCCAGCACCGCATCGCCGCATTCGATGGCACGCGCCTTTGCGGCGCCATGTTCGTCGGGCCAGGGCCGGTCGCGGTGTCGCGCGGCTGGGCGAGCGGGCAGCTCGAGGCACTGCATGCCGGCCCGCGCGAGCGCTTCCGCGTCGTTGCCGGCCGCCCCAGCGCCGACCGGCCCGATGGCGGCGCCACGGTGTGCTCCTGCTTCGGCGTGGGCGCCAACCAGATCGCCGCCGCGGTCGCGTCGGGCTGCCGGACTGTCGAGGGCATCGGCGAGACGCTGAAAGCCGGCACCAATTGCGGCTCCTGCCGCGCGGAAATCCGCGCCATCATCGCGGCCGGCAGGATGCAAGCGGCGGAGTGAGAGGCTGGTCGGCCGGCATCGCTGACGCGGTACAGCGTCGGTCGCACCTGCCGGCGCCTGCTACAGACAAAGCGCCCGCGCTTCGGGTAGAGTTCCGCCGGATGCGACAATCATCCAGGAGGAACCCGAGGTGAACCAAGACGCCGCCAATCCAAGGCCGCTGGCGGAAATCGCCAGCTACCACGCCCATATCTACTTCGACGGGCAGACCGAGCGGCACCATGCCGAATGGCTGCGCCTGCGCATCGGCGAGCGGTTCCGCGTGCGCCTGGGCAACTGGCACGACAAGAAGGTCGGCCCGCACGACCAGGCCATGTACCAGGTCTCCTTCGCGAAGGAGGTCTTCGCCTCGATCGTTCCGTGGCTGATGCTGAACCACCAGGGCCTGAGCATCCTCATCCACCCGAACACGACCAATCCCCGGCGCGACCATCTCATCGACCCGCTCTGGATAGGCCGGCCGCTGGCCGTGCACGGGGAAACCCTTCCGGACGACGACGAGGCGGAAGACGCGCTCGAGCCAAACACCGAGCCGTCGCTCCCGGTGTAGCGGCTTCGTCGCGACCGCGGCTGCGCCGGTTGACGGAGCGCCCGCCCCAGGCCTGGCCGAGGCGGGCTCTCTTGAATTGCGGCATGCCGCCCGGCGAGACGCCTTACTTGTTGGCGCCGCCGAGCGCCTTGAGCTTCTCGCAGAACACGGCGTAGGGCTTGCTCATCGCCGCGTCGTTGCATTCCTTCATCATGGCGTCCTGGTTGGCCTTGGGCATGGCGTTCCAGATGGACTTCATCTCGGCGTCGGACTTCATGGTTTGCAGGCTGGCGTCGGTGTAGAAGGGCGCCATCATCGTCGGCTCGTCGAGGGCGCCGGCCAATGCCGCGCCCGCCAGGACGGCCACGGCGGCCGCGCCAAGGCACAGGGTCTTGAAGTTCATGGAAATCACCTTTCTCTGGGGTTCCCGGCTGCCGGAGGCCGCCGGGTCAAAAGTCACGAAGCATAGATTTCGGTTCAGACATGCCGTGCGAGGGCGGATGTCGCGTTCTCTCGATCCTCTCTGGATGATCGCCCAAATGCCCGCATCGATGACGGCGCGGCCTGCCGCGTCCTTGTGAGTCAGCGGCAACGCGGCCAGCCGCGCGTTGGGCAGTGAGCCCGCCTGGCGGAAGTTCAGGCCGCGCGGACGGCCTCGAGGATGAGGCGGGTGGTCAGG
>NZ_JANINM010000488.1 GCF_024509055.1 Mesorhizobium sp.
CGCAGAACATCGCCGACCTCAAGGCCCAGATCGCCGCCAACGAAAAGGGCGTCGCGGAATTGCGCAAGATGGTCACGCATTTCGGCCTTGATGTTGTCGAGGCTTATATGGGCCATGTCCAGGACAATGCCGCCGAAAGCGTGCGGCGCGTGCTGGAGCGGCTGCCCGATACCTCCGAATATGAATACCCCACCGACACGGGCCAGGTGATCAAGGTCAAGATCAGCGTCGACCGCGACAGGCGCGAGGCGACGGTCGACTTCACCGGCACCTCGCCCGTCATGAAGAACAACTTCAACGCACCCGAACCGGTTGCCCGCGCGGCCGTGCTCTATGCCTTCCGCGTCATGGTCGAGGACATGATCCCGATGAACGCCGGCTGCCTCAGGCCGATCAACATCATCATTCCCGACGGCTCGATGCTCAAGCCGGCGTATCCGGCGGCTGTCGTCGCCGGCAATGTCGAGACCTCTCAGCACGTGACCAACGCCCTGTTCGGCGCCATGGGCGCGATGGCCAACGCGCAGGGCACGATGAACAACCTCACCTTCGGCAACCGGCAGTATCAGTATTACGAGACGATCTGCTCCGGCTCACCCGCCGGCCGCATGAATTCGGGCCGCGGCTTTGCCGGCACCTCCGGCGTCCACACCCATATGACCAATTCCAGGCTAACCGACCCGGAGGTCCTGGAGCTTCGCTTCCCGGTCGTGCTCGAAGACTTCCACATCCGCGAAGGCTCCGGCGGCAAGGGCAAATGGAATGCCGGCGACGGCACGAAGCGCACCATTCGCTTCCTCGAGAAGATGGAATGCGCGATCCTCTCCTCGCATCGCAACCGTCCCCCGCAAGGTCTGGACGGCGGCGGCGATGGCCAGCCGGGCTCGACCAAAGTAAGGCGCAACGACGGATCGATCGACGTGCTGAAGGCTTGCGACCAGACGACGCTCGATGCCGGCGAGGCGGTGATTGTCACAACCCCGACGCCGGGAGGGTTCGGCCTGCGATGAGGATCGCTCGCCAGGAGCTAATCGACGAAAGGGCTTGGTCTCACACAGCCGGCACTCATTGAGCGGGAGCTGACGGCGTGATTTCAGCAGCCCTGTCGATCGGCAGGTGTTGTTGATCCGGTCGGCCAAATGGCCCGAGCCCATCCCAAAGGTCAGACTCATCTAACTTTCCGAGCAATGTGCTACTGAGTTCGCCGGGCGCATGGCGGTCAAACCGAAACCAACCGTCGGTCCCAGGAGCTTCGTGAGTAACGACGCGCTTCCTACGATACGGGTGCAGGTCCCAAGCCTTCACTTTACTTGGAGGGATCATTTTGCCCGCAGGAGTGACGATGCCGTCCGGCGGGCATCGCGCGATTTCAACGACAAACCCGCCACCGTTCCTGTCGAATTGAAATGTCAGAAGGTCAACGAGCTCATCGCCGATTCGGCGGAAATGCGGAAAACTTCCTGCAAAGCCAGAGCGCCGTATCCACGGTATCACCGAGGTTCGTAGTTCGCTTTCCATGTCCGATTTTGAGACACTCATTTGCCGGCTCCTTGGATCGGTTTCAGAATTGTCCGGCACGGCGTCGATGGCATCAAGCGCCGACCAGGTGACACACTGCCTGACCAAAGACGTCAACAGCCTGTCACCTGCCTGTCATGACGCTGCGCTACCCGCTTGCGCCAACGCAAACGGGGAATCACCTTGCCATGTCGGACGTCTCGGGAGAACTCGTTTATCGTCGGGGCAAGGAAGTCGGAAAAGCGGTCTACCAGAACAAGGCCCTGTCGAAGGACGGCATTTCCGAACGGCTCTTCGCCTTCCTGTTTTCCGGCCTCGTCTATCCGCAGATCTGGGAAGATCCGGATGTCGATATGGAGGCCATGCAGCTTGGCGCCGTCCACCGGGTGGTCACAATCGCGTCAGGCGGCTGCAATATCCTGGCCTATCTCACCCGCTCGCCGGCCAGGATCGACGCAGTCGATCTCAACGCCGCCCATATCGCGCTGAACCGAATGAAGCTGGAGGCTGTCCGCCACCTGCCGTCGCAGGGCGACCTGTTCCGCTTCTTCGGCGCCGCAGACACCAGCCACAACTCAGAAGCCTACGACCGCTTCATCGCGCCGCATCTCGACCCGGTCAGCCGCCACTATTGGGAGCGCCGCAACTGGCGCGGCCGTCGCCGCATCTCGGTCTTCGACCGCAACTTCTACCAGACAGGCCTCCTCGGCCTGTTCATCGCAATGGGCCATCGCGTCGGCAAGCTGTTCGGTGTCGATCCGGCCGGCATCATGGCCGCGACGAACATCGGTGAGCAGCGCCGCTTCTTCAACGAGGAGCTGGCGCCGGTCTTCGACAAGAAGCTCTTGCGATGGGCAACGTCGCGCAAGGCCTCGCTGTTTGGCCTGGGCATTCCACCTGCGCAGTATGACTCGCTGATCACATCCGGCGACGGCTCGATGGCGAGCGTGCTCAAGGCACGGTTGGAAAAGCTCGCCTGCGACTTCCCCCTGAAGAACAACTATTTCGCCTGGCAGGCCTTTGCCCGCCGCTACCCGGAACCCGGCGAGGCCGCCCTGCCGGCCTATCTGGAGAAAAGCAACTATCAGACGATCCGCGGCAACATCGATCGCGTCGCCATTCATCATGCCAATTTGATCAAGTTCCTGGCGGCCAAGGATGCGGGCACGGTCGACCGCTTCGTCCTGCTCGACGCGCAGGACTGGATGACCGACGACCTGCTCAACGCGCTCTGGGCCGAGATCACCCGCACGGCCTCGACCGGGGCCCGCGTCATCTTCCGCACCGCGGCTGAGCCCAGCCTGCTGCCCGGTCGCGTCTCCACCTCGCTGCTCGACCAGTGGCAGTACGAGGACGAGGCCTCGCGCGAATTCTCGGCCAGGGACCGCTCGGCCATCTATGGCGGCTTCCACCTTTACGTGAAGCGCGCCGCATGAGCACGACGGATCTGCCGGCCAGCCATGCCGAACTGATGGATGGCGTCTATCGCTGGCAGCGCCACATCTATGATCTGACGCGCAAATATTATCTGCTCGGCCGCGACCGACTGATTTCCGGGCTCGATGTGCCGGATGGCGGCAGCGTTCTGGAGCTCGGCTGCGGCACCGGCCGCAACATCGTGCTTGCCGCCCGCCGCTATCCCAACGCCCGCTTCTTCGGCCTCGACATCTCCGCCGAGATGCTTGAAACGGCAAATGCCGCTACCGCGCGTGAAGGCCTGGCCGGCAGCGTCAGCCTGGCGCGAGGCGACGCCACGGATTTCGACGCCAAAGCCCTGTTCGGCGTCGACCGTTTCGACCGCGTGTTCGTCTCCTATTCCCTGTCGATGATCCCGGGCTGGGAAAAGACGGTTTCGGCCGCGCTTGCCGTGCTTGCGCCGGGCGGTTCGCTGCACATTGTCGACTTCGGTCAGCAGGAGGGGCTGCCACGCTGGTTCCGTGCGTTGCTGCGCGGCTGGCTGCGGAAATTCCACGTCGAGCCGCGCGCTTCATTACGCGACGTGCTTGAATCGCAATCCGAGCGGACCGGCGCAACCTTCCGTTTCCGAACGCTTTATCGCGGCTATGCCTGGCTGGCGGTGATCGGCGCGAAATAGCGCAAGCGCAATCCGATCCCTTTATCAGCGGCTTGCGCTGACCGCAGGATGAGCAACCTCCCAGGGCGCCACCCAATCGCCGGCTACGCGAAGCGACACATTGGCGTCGTCCTCGATGACCTTGCAGACCGTCATTTCGCCGGCGCCGACCCCGTAGCGCTCGCCCGCCAGCGTGAAACGGTCATGCGTCGCGCGCGTGAGTTCGTTCCTGGTGCCGGTCTCCGTCATCAATTCTTCGATCAGGCCAAGGTCCTTCAGGCAAAGCGCGATCGGGAACGACGGATCATAGTGGCCAGCAAAAATGGATGGAACATCGTGCTGCAGGACGAAACTGTCAGCCGCGCCCCCCTTCATGACATTCCACCAGACCTCCGGCTCCAGCCCGGCTAGCTTTGCCGTCACCATCGCCTCGCCGATCGCGGCGGCGTGGATTTTCCAGAGCTGGTTGTTGACGAGCTTGGCGACATAGCCGTTGCCATAGCGGCCGACGCGCCGCAGTTCGCCCATCGCCTCGATAACCGGGCGCACCGCCTCGACATCACGGTCGGCGCCGCCGACGAACATCGGCATGTCGCCCCTGATCGCGGCGTCCACGGAGCCGGTCACCGGCGCATCGACGGGACCGCCGCCTTTCGCCTGGAATTCCCCTGCCAGCGCGCGCATCAGCTTCGGGCTGCTGGTGGTCATGTCGATCCAATATTTGCCGGCGCACGAGGTTGTCAAAAACCCATTGCTGCCCCTCACGACCTGCTCGATTTCCTTTGGCCCGAACACCATCGTCACGACGATATCGCTGTGATCGAGTACGTCGGCCGGGCTCTTGGCCTTGGCCGCGCCGGCGGCCGCGAGCGCCTCCATCGCTTCCGGGCGGACATCGTAGACGACCATGTCGAATCCCGCGCGCCGTACGTTCAGCGCCGCGTTCCGCCCCATCGTTCCAAGCCCGATGAACCCTACGACCATGATGATCTCGCCTCCATTGATTGGCCGGAAAACTCTGCCGAGGCGCCTGATTTGACAAGCAAATTGTCCTTATTGGCGGAATAAGCCATGCTGATGCTGCCATGGATATTGAAGTTCGCCTGCTGAGAAGTTTCGTCGCCATCTACGAGCGCGGCTCGCTGTCGCGCGCCGCCGAGCGGCTTGCCTGCACGCAGGCCGCGATGAGCATGCGGCTGAAGATGCTGGAAACCGAGATCGGCGCACCGCTCTTCATCAGGCATCACCACAGGATCGAGCCAACGTCGAAGGGCAGCGAGCTCTATGCCAAGGCACTCAGCGTCCTAGCCGCCTACGACGAGATGTTGTCGAGCACGCGCAGCCAGCGGCCGCGGACGAAAATCCGCATCGGCATGCCCGACGACTACGCCCTGGCCTTTCTGCCACGCTTGATCGCGACGATGCGCGACCGAATGGCGGAGACCGAGATCGAGATCGTTTGCGATCTCAGCGCCAAGATCGCCGCGGCATTGCAACGGCAGGAGATCGACGTCGCCCTGGTTACGCTGGCCGCCGCTCCGCCCTCGGCGAGGCACCGACTGCAAGCGCAGCTGAACTGGGTTCTCGATGCGAATTTTGAAGTAGAGTCCGGAGGCACGATCCCGCTTGCCGCATACCCGGAAGGCTGCGTCTTCCGCCGCACCATGATCTCGGCGCTGGAGACGGCGCAACGCAACTGGCGCGTGGCGGTGCAAAGCAGCAGCCATCCCGGCATCCTTGCGGCAGTGCGTGCGGGCGTCGCCGTCACCTCGATGGCGGCCGGAACCGCACCCGCCGGACTGGTCGAGGTGAGAGGCAACGACCAGCTACCCGAGCTGGAACCCATCCCGCTCTATCTGCTGAGCCAGGGCCAGAACGCGGGCACGGCTATCCGGCGGTTCGAAGACCTGATCCTCGCCGAACTCGAAACGGATGGCGCCGCGGTTTCACCGGTCAGTGCAGCGCCTTGACCAGCGCCGCCACCATGGCCTGCGGCCGATAGCCGAGCTTGGCGGGCGTCAGGCCGAGACGAACCACAACCAACTGCTCCGACGGAATGATGGTCACCGACTGGCCGTCATGGCCTTCCATCCAGTACGTGTCCTTGGGCAGGCCAGCTGTAGCTCCCGCGCCGGGGCTCTCCTCGTCGCCTGGTCCCTCGATCCACAACTGGCCCTTGGCGTAAACCTTCGAGGCCGGCGCCGGCTGCCGCATCCAGTCGACGAAGCCGGCGGGCAGGATTTCCGTCATATTCCAGACCCCGTTCTGCAGCAGGAACTGACCGAAACGCGCCCAGTCTCGGGCCGTGGCATAGAGATAGGACGAGCCAACGAACGTACCCTGCTCGTCAGTCTCCAGAACGGCGCTGCGCATGCCGAGCGGCTCGAACAGCGCCGTGCGCGGCCATGCCAGCGCCTTCGCCTTGTCGCCGATCGCGTTCTGCCACAGCCGCGACAGCATCACCGCCGTGCCGCTCGAATAGGAAAACACCTTGCCCACCTCGCCCGTGAGCGGCTTGCCCTCGGCGAAGCCCGCCATGTCCGGTTCGAGATAGAGCATGCGCGTCACGTCGGCGACGTCGCCATAGTCTTCGTTGAACTCCAGCCCGCTCGACATCGCCATCATGTCGGCGAGGCTGATGGCGGCGCGACCGTCGGCCTTCCAGGGTGCGAAGAGACCCTTGTTGTCGATCGCCAGCTTGCCGTCCTTCACCAGCGTACCGATGATCGCGGCGTTCACGGTCTTGGTCATCGACCAGCCAAGCAAGGGCGTCTTCGCCGAAAAGCCGTCTCCATAGCGCTCGGCGACGATGCGCCCGTTCTTCGCCACCACGATCGCGCGCATGCCGGCACCAGCCATCGCGGCATCATCGACGATCTTCGACACTTCAGCGTTCTGCGAGGTGTCCACTCGCTCGCCATACGGCCAGAGCTCGTCGGGCGGCGCCGCCGCGGGCGGCACGAAGCGCGATGAAGTCTGCCTCGCCTTGCCGCTGTCGCCATCGGGAACCGATGCGCAGCCGACCCCGTAGCGCTCCACGGCAATGCTCTTGCCCAGCACCCAAAGCAGGCCGGCCGAAACAATCCCCCTCTCCTTGTCGACCGACACTTTCATCAGCTTGAGCAGCGGATGGCCAGGCGCCTGCACGTCGACCGCCAGC
The DNA here is from genome assembly GCF_024509055.1 of Mesorhizobium sp. Taxonomy (GTDB): domain Bacteria; phylum Pseudomonadota; class Alphaproteobacteria; order Rhizobiales; family Rhizobiaceae; genus Mesorhizobium. The sequence continues at coordinate 6,753 of NZ_JANINM010000488.1, forward strand.
ACCTCGTTCGGGTCGCGGCCGGCGATGAAGACATTGGAGCAGACGATCTTGGCCGAATAGCCGGAGCCGACGCGGATCAGTTCCGGCGGCGACAAGTAGAGCCAGGCGAAGAGCGCGGCGACCGCCAGCACAATGAGTCCAAGCAGCCATTTGATGAACTTCACAACGATCCGCATCTCGTCCGCCCCGCAGGTTTCCGGCTCGATTTATGTCATCGATTTGCCGCCATTGCTTCCGCAAAATCGCGGGTGTTGTCGAGCGTCGTCAATGGATTATCAACCATGTTCGGCGATCAACGATTCATCGGACGGTCCAGTGGGGCGACCGCCCGGAGGGGGCCAGAGCAAGCGACGGCCATCAGCAAGGACCCATCAGCGACCGGCTGGAACCGGCCAGGGAAATGCCATGCGCCGTCTTGCGGCCCTCCTGATGCTGACGCTCTTGGGCGCCTGCTCGACCGTGGACGACCTTTCGCCGCTGCCGCCGCAGACGGTTGCCGTGCGCGCGCCGCGTTTTGACGATTCCAAGCCGCATGAATGGGACAGCGGCGCGCCGTGGAACTATGCCATCCATGGCACAGACGTTTCCAAATATCAGACATCGGTCGACTGGCCGACGGCCAGGGCCAGCGGCATCTCCTTCGCTTTCATCAAGGCGACCGAAGGCGGTGACCGGTTCGACGAATATTTCAACGAGCATTGGGAACGCACAAAGGCCGCCGGCATACCGCGCGCGGCCTATCATTTCTTCTATTTCTGCACGCCGGCGGCCGCCCAGGCGCGCTGGTTCATCGCCAATGTCCCCAACGACCGCTCGGCGATGCCGCCGGTGCTCGACATGGAATGGAACCCCAAGTCGCCGACCTGCAGGCTGCGCCCCGATCCGGCGACGGTGCGCAGCGAGATGACCACCTTCCTCGAAATCGTCGAACGGCATTATGGCAAGAAGCCGATCATCTACACTTCGATCGACTTCTTCGACGACAACCAGCTTTCGACCTTCCGCGGCTATCCCTACTGGCTGCGCTCGGTCGCCGGTCATCCGCGCCAGAAATATGGCAGCCATCCCTTCACCTTCTGGCAGTACACGGGAACCGGCATCGTGCCCGGCATGACCGGCAAGTCCGACATAAACGTCTTCAACGGCTCGGAAGCTTCCTGGAACAAGTGGCTGCGGCAGAACACCCGTTGACATCCGTTGCCGCGCCTGCTTTTCGACACGACCGGCGGCGATAGTTGCAACCGCTGGTAATCCGGGGCGGTGCACCCAGGTGGGTGCCGATGGGCGTTCCGGGACTTTGAAAGCTAAGCATGCCTCTGGCGAGAAGCCCGGCAAGGGCCTGTGCGGAGCCATGTGGCGGTCTCGGAAGGAAAGCGATGCGATTGCGCGTTGATATCTTGGCGGTGCTGTTCCTCTGTGGGTTCGCCTGGCCCGCGGCCGCGCAGGAATGCGGCGGCGATTTCGAAGCCTGGAAACAGGGCGTCGCGGCGGAAGCCAAGGCGGCGGGCGTCGGTGCGGTCGGCCTCGATGCGCTGGAAGACGCCACGATCGATCCGAAGGTGCTGGCGCGCGACCGCGCCCAGGGCGTCTTCACGCAAACCTTCACCGAGTTCTCGAACCGCATGATCTCGGCCTACCGCCTGAAGCAGGGCGCGGCCAATCTGAAGAAATATGCCGACGTCTTCGACCGCGCCGACAAGGAATTTGGCGTGCAACCGGCTATCATCGCCGCCTTCTGGGGGCTGGAGACCGATTTCGGCGCCGTCCAGGGCGACTTCCACACCCTCAACGCGCTGGTCACGCTCTCGCATGACTGCCGCCGGCCGCAACTGTTCCGGCCACAACTGGTGCCGCTGCTGACCCTCATAGACCGCGGCGCGCTGCCGGCCGACGTCAAGGGCGCCTGGGCCGGCGAGATTGGCCAGACGCAGATCCTGCCGACCGACTATCTGGCCAAGGGCATCGATGCCGACGGCAACGGCAAGATCGACCTCAGGAACAGTGTGCCGGACGTCATCATGACCACGGCCAACAAAATCCTGTCGCGCGGCTGGAAACGCGACCAGCCCTGGGTCGAGGAGGTGCGCGTTCCCGACAACATGCCCTGGGACCAGACCGGCCGAACCAACAAGCTGCCGCTGTCGCAATGGTCGCAGTGGGGCGTGACAAGGCCCGACGGCACGCCGCTGGCCGACAATGGCCTGAAGGCCGGTCTCGCGCTCCCGCTGGGCCGCAAAGGTCCCGCTTTCCTGACCTATGACAATTTCGACGTCTATCTGGAGTGGAACCAGTCCTTCACCTACGCGCTGACCGCGGCGGTGTTCGCGACGCGGCTGGCGGGCGCGCCGCAGTTCGACCCGCGCTCGCCGGAACCCGGTCTCAACGGCGACCAGATGAAGGCGCTGCAAACCAAGCTCGAAGCCAGGGGCTACGATGTTGGTACCGTCGACGGCATCCTGGGCACGAACACCCGCGAAGCGATCCGCAAGGAACAGGCGCGGCTCGGACTGCCCGTGGACGGCTGGCCGACGGCGGAGCTGCTGGGGAAGCTGTAGCGTCCTGTCCTTCTCCCCTTGTGGGAGAAGGTAGAGCTCAATCCGCCATTGTCTCCAGGCTCGCAAACCCTTGCGGCGCGTCGCCTTCGTCGAACGGCGTCGTCACTTCGACGAACGTATCGGGATAGAAGCCGTTGAAGCGCGTCCTGAGCGACAGCGAATAGGCGCCTATATGGCCGATCTCGATCCAGTCGCCGGTGTCGACCGTTTCCGGCAGCCAGAACGGCCTCGACAGGATGTCGACGGAATCGCAGGTCGCGCCGCAGACCTTGAACGGCACGATGTTTTTCTCCGCCCCATTGCGCGCGCGGATCGCGGGATCCGGGATGAAGCGGGCCGGCAGCGTAATCTTGCCGGTCCATGAATCCGAGAGCGAGGCCCAGATACCGTCATTGATGTAGAGCCGCTTGCCCTTGCGCAACAGCACCCGCACGATCAGCGACAGGCATCGCGCCACGATCACACGGCCGGGCTCGGCCACCAGCGGCATTTCATTGAACTGGTATTCCTTGAGGTCGCCGGACAGCCGCGACATGATTTGGCCGAGCGACGGCATCTCTACCTGCTTGCGGTTGGGATCATGGCCGTATTCGGCGGGAAAACCGCCGCCGACATCGAGCCCGGCAATGTCGAAGGTCAAGCGGTTGCGCACCCAGTCCGCCGAAGCCAGTGCCCGCTCATAGGTGTCGGGGTCCTCAATCTGGCTACCGACGTGGAAGCAAAGGCCGACCTTGTAGCCGGTTCGGTTGAGCCGCTCGGCAAGCTCCACGGCGTTGGCCGGCCCGGCGCCGAACTTCTTCGACAGCTCATAGGCGGCGTGCCCCTTGGTCTGGATCCGCACGAAGACGGTGATCGCGCCCGGATCGATATCGAGCGCGCGAACCACGCGCGTCAGTTTCGTGATCTCATCCTCATGGTCGAGTGAGATGACCCGAATACCGTATTTCTCCAGCGCCAGCTTGATGTCCGACTGCGCCTTGATTGGGTGCATGTAGAGCATCTCGGCATCGGGCGAGACGGCGCGCACGGCGGCGAACTCACCGGGCGAGGCGACGTCGAAGGCGCTGACGCCGGCTTCCACCAGCGTCCTCAGCACGATCTGCTCGCCATTGGTTTTGACCGCGTAGGCCGTCTTGCCCGGAAACATGCCCATGAACTGCAAGGCATCCGCCTTCAGCACCTGGGGCCGGAAACAGTAGACCGGATCGTCGGGACGAAGCGCCAGTGCCGCCTCGCGGGCATTTTCGAATCGCTGCATGGACGAATCCTCGATCTGGAGCGTGCACAATTAATCCTAGCTAGCCGCCAAAGAAAACAGTTCTGTGTCTCGCCTGATGTTACGGCCGATTGCACCATCTGGCAGGAGCGCCAGCCAACCAATCAGGTTTCGGGTGGTCCTTGTCGCAAAACCGGCTATCGATTGAATGGATATTCGACAGGCCGCCTGGCGCGCGGCACGGGAGGGCTGACGACATGACGATTGCGGCTGGTGCCGTGCCAACGCGCGGGCCGATGACGCTCAAGGACTGGGGTCAGCTTTTGCTGCTCGGCGCGATCTGGGGCGGCTCGTTCTTCTTTGCCCGTGTCGCGGTCTCCGAAATCCATCCGCTGACACTGGTGCTGTTTCGCGTCGCGATCGCGGCAATAGCACTTCAGCTCTATCTGGCGGTCCGGGGTCCATCCTTCCGCCTCGCCTTGCCTTATGCCGGCCTTTTCTTCCTGCTGGCGCTCACCAACAATGTCGTTCCTTTCTCGCTGATCTTCGCCGGCCAGACGCAACTCGGCGCAGGTGTTGCCTCGGTGCTCAACGCGACGACGCCGTTCTGGACGCTGGTCCTCGCCAACGCGCTGACCACCGACGAGAAGCTTTCCTGGAACAAGCTGGCCGGCATTGCGCTCGGCGTCGCCGGAACGGCCGTGATGATCGGTCCGGGGTTGATCGCCGGACTCGGCGGTCCGATCTGGGCGAAGTTCGCTCTGATCGGCGCCTCCCTCTCTTACGCCGTCGCGCTGATGGTCGCACGGCGCTTCAAGGGCCTTCCGTCACCGGTCCTCGCCACCGGGCAGTTGACGGCCTCGACCATCATCATGATCCCGGTCGTGCTCATCGCTTACGGCCCGGCCGGACTCTTCACGGCCTCGCCGCCCGTCTGGGCCGCCGTGTTGGGGCTGGCGCTGCTGTCCACGGCCTTCGCCTACATTCTCTATTTCAATCTCGTCGCCTCGGCTGGCGCCACCAATGCCTCACTGGTCACGTTGATAGTTCCGGCCAGCGCGGTGTTGCTTGGATTCCTCTTCCTCGGCGAGCGGCTGTCGCTGTTCGAGATGACCGGAATGGCGCTGATCGGACTCGGTCTGGTCACCATAGACGGACGAATATTCGGCCGATGGTAGCGTTACCGCGCCACACCGTCGCCACAATTTATTCACAAGCGCCGAGCCGGTTTTTGCTTAAGAGTTTCAATGGCTAACGACTGGTTACAGGTCGCAAAAACCACAATCACGTCGCATTGCAGCACATTTTCCGCTTGCCTGTGGCACAAATGACCCTAGACTCCCCCTCATAGCTCTGAAGAGGAGGCTATGACATGGGACTGACGAGGCCAATCAACGCATTGATGATTTGTGCAGCATTCGCATTCATCGGCGCCCTTATCATAGGCGTTCTTCCCTGACCCGCCAAAACCGGGAAGAACAGCACCGAAAATAGTTCAAACAATTCAAAAGGCCGGGTTTTTACCCGGCCTTTTACATTTCAGGCGGCAGCCGAACCGGCCGCCTCCACTTCATGCGAGCGGATGCCGATCATGTGGCAAACGGCAAAAACGAGGTCGGCGCGGTTCATCGTGTAGAAGTGGAAATCGCCGACGCCGCGCTCGACGAGGTCGAGCACCTGCTCCGCCGCCACGG
>NZ_JANINM010000489.1 GCF_024509055.1 Mesorhizobium sp.
ATCAATCCGGTTATTTGCCCGAACCGGCGATCTGGTCGCCGTCGCGGGTCAGGTAATAGGCAAAGAGGATGGGCAGCAGCGTCACCAGCACGACCACCATGGCCACGACATTGGTGACCGGCCTCTGGCGCGGGCGGATCAGTTCTTCCAGCATCCAGATCGGCACAGTCTGCTGCTGGCCGGCGGTGAAGGTGGTGACGATGACCTCGTCGAAGGACAGCGCGAAGGCCAGCATGCCGCCGGCCAGCAGCGCAGTCGCGATGTTGGGCAGCACGACATGCCGGAAGGTCTGGAAGCCGTCGGCGCCGAGGTCCATCGAAGCTTCGATCATCGAACCGGAGGTGCGGCGGAAGCGGGCGACGGCGTTGTTGTAGACGACGACCACGCAGAATGTGGCGTGGCCGAGCACGATCGTCCAGAACGAGAACGGGATGTCGGCGAGCGCGAAGGCCGAGCGCAAGGCGATGCCTGTGATGATGCCGGGCAGCGCGATCGGCAGGATGACCAGCAGCGAGATCGCCTCGCGCCCGAAGAAGCGGGTCTGCGAAACGGCCGCGGCGCAAAGCGTGCCCAGCACCAGCGCGATCGAGGTCGAGATCGCGGCGACGCGGACCGACAGCGACAATGCTTCCCAGACATCGGGCCGGTTCCAGGTGACGGCGAACCACTGCGTGGTCAGTCCCGGCGGCGGCCAGACGAAGCTCTTCTCCTCGGTGGTGAAAGCGTAGACGAAGATCAAAAGGATCGGCAAATGCAGGAAGAGCAGGCCGCAGGCTGCGGCGATCTTCAAGCCGAGCGGAGCACGTTGGCCACGGTCAGAGCGCATCGAAAGCCCCCATGCGCTTGGCGCCCCAAAGGTAGAAACCCATGATGACGATGGGCACGACGGTGAAGGCGGCGGCCAAAGGGATGTTGCCGGCAGTGCCCTGCTGCGAATAGACAGCCTGGCCGATGAACAGGCGCGACGTGCCGATGATCGCCGGAATGATGTAGTCGCCGAGCGTCAGCGAGAATGTGAAGATCGAGCCGGCGACGATGCCTGGCAGCGCCAGTGGGAAGAGCACATTGCGGAAGGTCTGGCCCGGCGAGGCGCCGAGATCCGACGAAGCCTCGACCAGATTGCCGGGCACGCGCTCCAGCGCCGCCTGCACAGGCAGGATCATGAAGGGCAGCCAGACATAGACGAATACGATGAAGGTGCCGGTGAAGGACACCGACAGCGAGTTGCCGCCGACGATCGGCAGCGACAGCCAGGCATCGAGAAGCCACGACAGGCCGAGCTTGCCGAACAGCCAGGTGAGGATGCCCTCCTTGGCGAGGATCAGCTTCCAGGCGTAAATCTTGACGAGGTAGCTCGACCACAGCGGCAGCATGACGCCGAGATAAAACAGCGCCTTCCAGCGGCCGCGCGCATAGCGCGCCGCGTAATAGGCAATGGGGAAAGCGACGACCGCCGAAGCGAGCGTGACGAGCGCCGCCATCGTCACCGTGCGCAGGATGATGTCGAGGTTGGCAGCCTGAAACAGATCGCCATAGGTCTTCAGCGTGAACTGGCGGTTGATGAGGCCGGAGAACTCGTCGATCGAAAAGAAGCTCTGCGCCAGAAGGGCAAACAGCGAGCCGATATAGACGATCCCGAGCCACAGCAGCGGCGGCAGCAACATCAGGATGAGCAGGAATTTCGGCCGGCGCCAGAAGAGGTCGGCAAGCGCGCCGCGCAAGCCGCCGCTGCCTGGCAGGATGGCGGGCGCGCTGGCACGCGGCATGGCGGCGTCGAGGCTCATGCGGGCTCGTCCATCAGATGCAGGTGCTCGCGGTTGAACGTGAGCATGACGGCCTCGCCCTCCCCTGGGAGCGCCGTGCCAGCCGGCACCATGGCGTGGAGTTTCAATCCGTCGGCGTCGAGCGCGAGCCTCGTGGTGGCGCCGAGGTAATTCGTGCCGACGACGCGTGCGGCGACGCCGTCGCCGCTCGTCGCGCGCACGACGCGGATGGATTCCGGGCGCAGGCTGCCCCAGCGTTGCTGGCCGGAATAGCGCTGCACGAAATCCGGCGGCAGCACGTTCGACGAGCCTACGAAATCGGCGACGAATCGCGTCCTGGGCCGCTGGTAAATATCCTCCGGCGTGCCGACCTGCATGATCCTGCCGTCATTGAAGACGGCAACGCGGTCGGCCATGGAGAGCGCCTCGCCCTGGTCGTGGGTGACGAAGACAAAGGTTATGCCGAGCGCCTTCTGCAGCGACTTCAGTTCTTCCTGCATGTTCTCGCGCAGCTTGAGGTCGAGCGCGCCCAGAGGTTCGTCAAGCAGCAGCACCTTGGGCTGGTTGACCAGCGCGCGGGCAAGCGCGACACGCTGGCGCTGACCGCCCGAGAGCTGGCCGGGGCGACGGGCGCCGTAGCCCGGCAGGCGTACCAGCGACAGCGCATCCTCGGCCGCCTTCAGCCGCTCGGCCTTGCCGATACCCTTGACCATCAACCCGTAGGCGACGTTGTCGAGCACATTGAGGTGCGGGAACAACGCGTAGTCCTGGAAGACGGTGTTGACGTTGCGGCGATAGGGCGGAACGCCTTCGGCGCGTTCGCCGAAGATGGAGATCGATCCCGCCGTCGGCTGCTCGAAGCCGGCGATCAGCCGCAGGCAGGTCGTCTTGCCGGAACCCGACGGGCCGAGCATGGCGAAGAACTCGCCCGGCACGATCTCGAGATCGACGGCGTCGACGGCGCGCACGCTGCCGAAATGGCGCGAGACTTGTTTGAAGGAAACGGCAGAGGTCATGAGCTGTCAGTCAGTTGTCGGGTCGAACAAAGGCGAGTTCGCGCGACGCCTACCTTCCCGGTCGGAAGGTCGCGCCGAAGCCGCGGGTGGGGGCACCCCCCCACCCCGGCGGTCAACGCTCCCCGCGACGGGGAGGGTAAGGCAATCACCGGCCGCCGATCACGCCGATATAGTCTGACACCCAGCGATAGTAAGGCACGCACTGGTTGTTCTGGCTGGAGCACTTCGACACCGGCGTCTTCCAGAACTTGATCTTGTCGAAATTCTCGTAGCCGTTGGTCTTGCAGCCTTCCTCGCCCAGCAGCTCGTTGCCTTTGCAGGCGGCGGGCACGACCGGCAGCGAGCCGAACCAGGCCGAGACATCGCCCTGCACCTTGGGCGACAGCGAATGCTCGAGCCACATATAGGCGCAGTTCGGATGGGCGGCGTCGGCCTCCATCATGGTGGTGTCGGCCCAGCCGGTGACGCCTTCCTGCGGGACGGTCGAGGCGACCGGCTTCTTGGCGGCGACCAGCGTGTTCACCTGATAGGGCCACGAGCCGGAAGCGACCACGCCCTCATTCTGGAAATCATCGACCTGGATGGCGGCGTCATGCCAGTAACGGCCGACCAGCGTGCGTTGCTTGCGCAGCAGATCGAGCGCGGCCTTGTACTGGTCCTCGTTGAGCTCGTAGGGATCCTTGATACCGAGCTCGGGCTTGTGGAACATCAGGTAGTTGGCGGCGTCGGCGATGTGGATCGGGCCGTCATAGGCCTGAACGCGGCCCTTGTTCGACTTGCCGTCCGGCAGGTTCATTTCCTCGAACACGACGTTCCAGCTCTTGGGCGCTTCCTTGAATACGTCGGTGTTGTACATCAGGATGTTCGGGCCCCACTGGTAGGGAATACCGTAGTGGACCTTGTCCACCGTGAACCAGGGCGCGTCCTTCAGTCGGTCGTCGACCGTCTTCCAGCTCTTGATGAGATCGGTGTTGATCGGCTGCACGCGCTTGCCGGCGACGAGCCTCAGCGATGCATCACCTGATGCGGTCACGAGATCGAAGCCGCCCTCGTTCATCAGCGAGACCATTTCGTCCGACGTGTTGGCGGTCTTGACGTTGACCTTGCAACCCGTCTCCTTCTCGAAGGCCGTCACCCAGTCGTAGTTCTTGTCGGTCTCGCCGCGCTCGATATAGCCCGGCCAGGCGACGATGTTCACCTCGCCCTCGCCCTTGCCAAGTTCCTTGACCTGGGCGATCGCCTGACCGGAGAAGGCCAGTGCAACCGTCAACGCCGTGCATGACTTCAGGAATGCATTCATCATCGATCTCCCATTTTTGGCGCATGACCCCGAAACCGTCGGTTTTCGGAAAGGATCATGCGCAAACTCGAACGCCGCAGCACCTCGGTGCTCCGACAGCCGCGCTCCCGAGCGGCTTTGTTCCCTGGGGCGAGAACGTGCTGTGAAAATTCCGGTTTCGCAAATTCATTTATCAGAAAGACGATATCGGTTTTTCCGATATCAACTCGAAACTCAGAGCCGTTGCCGGACCATGCGCTGCGACTGGGCAAGGCCGATGAAATCGCGGGCGGACTGAGGCAGGCCGGAGCCTCGTCGCCACACTGTACCGACCTGGACAACCGGCAAGGCGCCGGAGATGTCGCGCGACTCGATACGGTCGCCTTCCAGCGACCAGGGGCGATAGACGAGATCAGGCAGGAGCGCGACGCCCGCCCCGGTGGCTACCAGGCTGCGCACGGCTTCAACCGAGCGTGTTCGAAACGCGACATGCGGCCTGGCGCCGATCGCCGACAAGAGCTTGCCGGTGTTCTCCTCGATCTCGTCGACGGTCAGCATGATCAGCGGCTCGGAAGCGATGTCACTGACGCCGATGGCATCGGCGCTGGCGAGCTTATGGCTGAGAGGCAGCCAGAGCCGGTAGGTCGAGACCTCGAGGATTTCGGATTGCAACGCCGTGCGGTCGCGCAGGTTGGACGTGACCATGACGGCGATGTCGAGCTTGCCGCCGACCAGCAGGTGCTCGAGATAATCGCCATTGTCCTCGATGGCCGAGACCTCCACGCCTGGATAGGCACGCCGGTAACGCGCCAGCAGGTCGGAGAGCACATAGCCGGCGACCAGGGAAGTGACGCCGAGCTGGAGTCGGCCGCCGGCGACCATCTGATCGCCCAGGAAAGCGCGGCGCGCGTCGGAGACATCGGCCAGGATCTTCGTGGCGTGGCGGAGGAACTGGTGGCCCTTGTGGGTAATGTTCAAGCCGCGCGGATGGCGATCGAACAGTTCGACGCCGAGATCGCCTTCGAGCTCCTTTATCGCCTCGGTGACGGATGATTGCGAGATGGAGAGGTTCTGCGCCGCGCCGGACACCGTACCCTGTTCGGCGACGGCGACAAAGAACTGCAATTGCCTGATGGTGAAAGCCATTGCCGGACTAAACACCGGCGCAGGCCGGAAGGAAAGCGGACGCGTGGCCGCAACGAACCTTCAGCCGCGCACCGCTTTGTTTCGCGGCCACCACAGGCGCCAGTAGCGCACGGCGAGCAGAAGCAGGATATCGACGGCGGCAACGATAACGATGATGTGGAACGCGACCGACAGCAGGTCGCTGCCGCTGTCGCGCATGAAATAGCCGACCGACAGAAAGCCGACGTTCCACGACGTGGCGCCAACCATTGTGGCAAGCGCAAACGGCCAAGGCGGCAGGCGCAACGCGCCGGCGGCGATCGGCAGGTAGTTGCGCACCGTGGGCACAAACTGCGCCAGCAACGAGACACGGACATGATGACGCCGGTAGGCCCGGGCGAAGTTGAGGTAGGTGGCGTGATGCAGGAAGATGTATCTTCCGTAGCGACAGACCAGCGCGTCGGCGCGGTCGGGCCCGAGCCGCCCGCCCATGGCGAACCAGAACAGGCAGCCCATCGTGGAGCCGAACGTCGTCACCGCCAACAGGACACCGAGCGTCGTCAAGTCAGGCGCCGCCGTCATGCCGAGGAACAGGAGCAGCACGTGCGAGGGCGGCGCTGGGAGTATCTTTTCGGTGAAAGCGAGGAAGGCGACGCCGAACAGGCCGAGCCCCAGCATCGCCGACAGGGAATCGGTCATGACAGGCGCCAGTCGTAGGTTTTGAGGCTCTTGATCCTTGAAACCCGGTAGACCGTCGCCGGCGGGAAATTGCGGAAGGTCCGGCCGATCCGGACCGCTTCCAGATCGAGCCTCTCCAGTATCGTTTCGTCAAAGGGACAACGGCGCCCGAAGGTGAACTGGTAGAGCGCCGCCCCTGGCCGCAGATTGGCAAAGACGCCTTCCAGTATCGCGAAGGTCTTGCGGGGCGATATCAACCGGAAGGGCAAGCCGCTGACGGCGGCGCCGACGATCGGACCGTCGAACAGCGGCAGAGACCGAAGGCCGACCGCGTCCATCTCGACGATGCGCGCCGCAGGGAAACGGCGCGACAGCAAGGAGGCAAAGTCGGGGTCAGCTTCGATCAGGGTCAGATCCTTTTCCCTTACTCCGCATGCCAGCAAGGCGCGCGTGAACGGGCCGGTGCCTGGCCCCAGTTCCAGAACCGGCCCGGTTTCGGGCCCAATCTCACGCGTGATCAGCGACGCTAGGCTGGGACTGGAAGGCGTGACGGAGCCGATGCGGAATGGCGCCAGCGTCCAGGCTCTAAGGAAAGACAAAGCATCGCTTGCAAGCATATTGACCTCATTTCTGATGCCGGCGATTCGTCCACCGGACATTCGATGAGGCGCTGTTTGCAGCGACCGGATTGCATGGACATTGCGAATATTGCGGCTTCGAGGAGAAAAACTCCCCACCCGCCGGCGAAGACTGGCGCCATGTTTGCGCAATCTTGGCGCGATAGTGGGCCGGCAAGGGATTGTAAGAAGTGGGGGCTGTGAGAGGTGACGGATGCGAATCCTGCTGGTCGAGGATGAGCCGGAAATGGTGTCGGCGCTGCGCGCGGCGCTGAAGCGGCATGACATGGTGGTCGATCACGCGGCCTCCTTGCTGGAGGCCGAGGACTTCGTCGCCACAGACGGTTACGACGCGATCCTGCTCGACCGGCAACTGCCGGACGGCGACGGCCTGACCCTGGTGCCGAAACTTCGCGCCGCCAGGAACACCACGCCGGTGCTGATGCTCACGGCCAGGGGCGACACCGCCGATAAGGTCGACGGGCTCGACATGGGCGCCGACGACTATCTGTCGAAGCCGTTTGCCTTCGAGGAGCTCTTGGCACGGCTGCGGGCGTTGCTCCGGCGTCCGGCGCCGATGCAGACGCAGACGATCCGCGCCGGCCATCTTGCGCTCGACGTCGGCCATCGCGAAGCCTCGATCCGGGGCGAGCCGCTGACCCTGCCGCGCCGCGAATTGCTGGTGCTGGAAGCGCTGATGCGGCGGACGGGACGCATGGTGCAGCGCGAGGCGCTGATGGAGGCCGTGTTCGGCCTCGATGACGAAATCCAGTCCAACGCGCTCGACACCCATGTGTCCCGCCTTCGGCGCAAGCTGACCGAAGCCGACGGCGGGGTGGTGATCAACGGCATACGCGGCGTCGGCTACCTGCTGCGCGAGACGACATGAGCCTTCGCCGTCCACGCTCGCTGAAATGGAGCCTGGTGCTGCGCATCGCCGTGCTGCAATGCGTGATGCTGACGCTCATCATCGCCGGCCTTATCGGCGCCTTGATTGCCACCGGGCTTATTCCTCACGACTATGAGGACGGCACGATGGACGTGCTGGCCGATGCGTTGACGCGCGATGGCAAGGGGGCGCTAACCCTCAAGGAAACATCCGACCTCTCCAGGCTGCGATCGGACGTGCCCGATCTCTGGTTCATCATCCGGGACAAGGAAGGACACCGGCTGCAGGAAGGAACGGTGCCGGCCACCTACCAACCCTTTGTCGGACTTCTGGACAACATCAGCGACGCCCGCCTCGATCCCGCCATGGGGGAGGCTGCTCCGCCTGGCGGAAAGATCCGCTGGACCGACACGGCGGCGGGCAACGTTCAGATCATGAGCGGCACCAAGGGCGGGCTCTCCCTACTGCGCTTGCTCGGTCAAGCGCCGCAATTTTTCCTGCAAGGGATTTTGCCTCTGGCCGGGTTGATGGCGCTGGCGACGCTGTTTGCGACGCCGTGGGTGGTGCGCGGCGCGCTTTCCGGCCTTGGGAGTGCCGCCACCGCGGCAGGCCAGATCGACATCGACAAGCGCGGCGTTCAGTTGCCGCTAGACGGGGTGCCGAAGGAAGTCACGCCGCTGGTCACCGCGGTCAACGCGGCGCTGTCCAGGCTCGACGCCGGCTATGAGCGGCACAAGCGCTTCCTGACGGACGCCGCGCACGAGCTGCGAACGCCTGTCGCCATCCTCAACACGCGGCTCGCCGCTTTGCCCCCGACGCCGGAGCGGGCGCGGCTGCTGCAAGATGCAGCCCGGTTGTCCACGCTTGCCGACCAGTTACTGGATTTGCAGCGCCTCGACCGGCAAGCCGACCATTTCGGACCGGTCGATCTCGTCGCTGTGGCGCGCAATGTGGTGGTCGACCTGGCGCCGATGGCGTTCGCGGCCGGCTACGAGATGTCGTTCGAGCCAGCCAGGGAAAAGCTCACCGTGCGCGGCGACCGCACCGCTATCGAACGCGCCGTCACCAACCTGGTCCAGAACGCCATCGATCATGGCGGCAAGGCCGGCAGGATCATGGTCAGCGTTCGCTTGCCCGCCGTCATCGAGGTTCTGGACGAAGGCGACGGCGTGCCGGTGTCGGAGCGCGAGCGCATTTTCGAGCCGTTCTACCGCCTGCATCCGAAGGACCACGGCGCCGGCCTTGGCCTCAACCTCGTCAGGGACCTGATGCAGCTGCATGGCGGCAAGGTGGAAGTGCTCGACGGCGAGGCGAACGGCGCCTGCTTCAGGATGACGTTTCCAGCCGCCTGACAGTGGCGACAGGCGCAATCTCCGGTCAGGGTTTGACATCGGCGCGATTCGTAACTAACTAAGTTACATGAAACGCAACAGCCGACTTTCCTCGACCCTGCATATCCTGGTCCATATGGCGGACACGCCGGATCGGGCGCTCACGTCCGAGCAGCTTGCCACCTTCATCCACACCAATCCGGTGGTGGTGCGCCGCACAATCGCCGGCCTGCGCGAGGCGGGCATCGTGAGTTCCGCGCGCGGCCATGGCGGCGGCTGGCAGCTCGGCCGCGCGCCGGAGAAGATTTCACTTGCGGAAATCAGCGCCGCGCTCGGCGAGACGCTGCTGCCGTTCAGCACCGAGCCGGAAAGCCCCGGTTGCCTGGTCGAGCAGGCGGTGATTGCCGTGCTCGACGATTTCCGCCTCGAGGCGGAAAGACTGCTCGCCGAGAAGCTCAGCCACATCACGCTGGCCGACCTGACAGCCGATTTCCGCCGCCGTTATGACCTGATTGGAGTTTCCAGCCATGCAGTATGATGTGATCGCCGTTGGCGGCAGCTTCGCCGGCCTGTCCGCAGCCATGTATGCGGCGCGGGGCCGGCGCAATGTGCTGGTGATCGATGCCGGCGAGCCCCGGAACCGCTTTGCCGAGCATTCGCACGGCTTCTTCGGCCAGGACGGCCGCTCGCCATCGGCCATACTCGACGAGGCCAGGCGACAGGTGCTTGCCTATCCCAGCGCCAAGGTTATTGCCGGTCGCGCGGACCATGCCAGCGCGGCCGCTGGCGGCTTCGAGGTGCGGCTGGACAATGGCGAGGCGGTCGAGGCGAAGCGGCTCATACTCGCCACCGGCGTCCGGGATATCCTGCCCGACGTCCCAGGACTGGCCGGACTATGGGGCAGAAAGGTGCTGCACTGCCCGTATTGCCACGGCTACGAGGTGGCTGGTGGCCCGCTGGGTGTCCTGGCGACCGGACCGATGTCCATGCATCAGGCCGAGTTGATCTCCGACTGGGGCAAGGTCACGTTCTTCGGCAACAGCTTGTTCGAGCCGGACGCCGAGCAGATGCGAGCGCTGGAGAGACGCCGGGTCAAGTTCGAGCCGGCCAAAGTGACGGGGCTCGAAGAAGACGGTTCCGCTACGGTGGTCGTCGGGCTGGAAGGCGGCCGCAACGTGCGCGTGAAGGCGGTCTTCACGGCGCCTAGCAACGAGATTGCGAGCCCGCTTGCCGATCAGCTCGGTTGCGCCTTCAACGAAGGGCCCCTTGGCCGGGCGATCGTCGTGGACGACAAACAGCAGACGTCCATCCCTGGCGTCTTCGCCGCCGGCGACGTGGCGCGCATGATGCACAACATCGCCTTCGCGGTGTCCGGCGGCGCCATGGCTGGGGTCGCGGCCCACCAGTCGCTTGTCTTCGGCTAAAGTCCGGCCACGGGAACCTCATGCAGCCGCAATGCTGAGCCGGGCGCCGGCCTGGTCCAGCGCGGCTGCGATTTCCTGGGGCGGAGGCCGGTCGGTTGCGAGTTCGGAAAAACCGTCGAAGCCGCAGACGCGGACCAATCCCTGGCGGCCGAACTTGGTATGGTCGGTGATGACCAGCGAGCGCTGACCGCGCGACAGCACCATGCGGGCGAATTCCGCCTCCTCCAGATCGTAGTCCATGAGCCCGGCCAAGGCGTCGACCGCGCCGATGGAGATCACCGCGTGACCGACCGAGAAGCGGCTGACGAAATCGATCGCCGAAACGCCGAAGGCCGCGCCTGAATCGCTGCGCAGCTCGCCGCCCGCCATGTAGACCCTGTTGCCATTGACGGTGGATAGCGTGCGGGCGATGTCGGAAGAGTTGGTGACCACCGTCAGCCGCCTGTGGCCAAGCAGCTCTCGTGCCAGGAAGGACGTGGTCGTGCCGGTGTCGAGCATGATCGATTCGCCGTCGCGGATGGTGGCCGCGACCATGCGGGCGATCAGCCGCTTGGCCTCGGCATTCTCGCGCATCCGTCGCTCGAACGGCGCCTCGGCACCGATGGAGGGCAGGCTGACGGCGCCATGCATCTTGAGGATTAAGCCATCGTCGGCGAGCGGCTTGACGTCGCGCCGTACCGTTTCCAGCGACACGCCCAGCCGCTCGGCCAGGCTGGCGATGGTGATGGTACCCCCCTCACCCAAGAGCCGCAGGATTTCGCCATGCCGTTTGGAATGGATCATAGAGGTGTCCGGGACTTTTGACCGATTCTAAGGTATTTCCGGTGGTTTTGAAGGAACTGCTTATATTTTCGGGCAAAACACCCAAAAAAGGTCACAGCTTTTAATTGACAGCGGGTCGGCACTGGAATGAGATCAGTGTCGTGACAGGCTCGGAACTGCCGCGGGAGGGTGATGGCAGAGCCGCAATCGACCGACCAGACCATCTGGAACGTGCCTGGCGTGAGCTTTTTTGAGATCCGCGGGGGCGGATGCCGGGGCTTTCGAACCTGGCCAGGGGCTCGTCGGTGCGGTGCGGGAGATCAATCCCGGCATCCCGCACCGACGAGGCTTTTCTGTTGTTTCCCACAATCCACCGATCGAATGCCGGCCAAAGCAGGGACTAGTCCGTGAACGCCGAAGACCGTATCCGTGACCTTCCCTGCTGGACAGGCAGTATCGAGATCGAGCCGCTTCCGGGTGGCCTGAGCAACGCTAACTACGTGGTCAAGGATGGGGCCGGCCGCCATGTCGTGCGCTTCGGCCAGGACTATCCTTTCCACCACGTCTTTCGCGAACGCGAGGTGATGACAGCGAGGGCCGCGCATGCCGCGGGCTTCGCGCCGGCCGTGCACTATGCCGAACCGGGCATAATGGTGACGGCGTTTCTCGGCGCGCGAACTTTCGTCGCCGAGGACGTGCGCGCCCATCCCGGTCGCGTCGCGGCATTGCTGCGTTCTTTCCACCGCGAGATGCCGAACCACGTTTCCGGCCCCGGCTTCATGTTCTGGGTGTTCCACGTCATCCGCGACTATGCGCGCACGCTGGACGAAGGCGGCAGCCGCAAGAAAGGCGAACTGCCGCGCTACCTGACACTCGCGGATGAGCTTGAGCACGCGCAGAAGCTGCTGCCGATCGTGTTCGGCCACAACGATCTTTTGCCGGCGAATATCCTCGACGACGGCGCGAGGTTGTGGCTGATCGATTTCGAATATGCCGGCTTCAACACGGCGATGTTCGACCTTGCCGGGGCGGCGTCCAATGCCGGCATGAACGACGACGAATCCTTCGCTTTCCTGACTGCCTATTTCATGAAGGAACCGGACGCGGAGGTCCGCCGCTCGCACGCCGCCATGCAATGCGCCTCGCTGCTGCGCGAGGCGATGTGGAGCATGGTCTCCGAACTCTACCTCGATGCGCCCGGCATCGACTACGTCGCCTATACCGAGGAAAACCTGGCGCGGCTCGACGTGGCGCTGGACAACTACCGGACGAAATACGGAACAAGATCATGACCTTGCCCAGCCATGCCGGGATCGTCGTCATCGGCGG
>NZ_JANINM010000490.1 GCF_024509055.1 Mesorhizobium sp.
CCGCAAATGCCCGTCTCACGGCACCGCAGGCTGGCGGCGCTCGCCGGTCGCCATTGCCGGTTTCCGCTATCGGATGATCCAACCATTTGCGGCCTGAGCCTGTCATCGTTCGAACGACAACGCCCGCAGAAAGCTCAGCCTGATCACTCCGCGGCCTTTTTCCGTGCCACTGCCGCCGAAGCGAAACGCTCCCTCAACTCCTTGCCCTTGCCCGGCAGGGTCTTCTGGCGCGCGCGACCGAAAGCCAACGCATCGTCCGGCACGCTTTCGGTGATCACGCTGCCGGAGGCGACGTAGCCGCCCTTGCCGATGGTGACCGGGGCCACCAGCGAGGAATTCGATCCCACGAAGGCGCCCTCGCCGATGTCGGTGAAGAATTTCGAGAAGCCGTCATAATTGCAGGTGATGGTCCCGGCGCCGATATTGGCGGCGGCGCCCACACGCGCATCGCCGATATAGGTAAGGTGATTGACCTTGGCGCCCTCCTCGATCGTCGCTTGCTTCACCTCGCAGAAATTGCCGACCTTGGCCTTTGCCCGAAGATCGGCGCCAGGCCTAAGCCGCGCAAACGGCCCGACATCGGCGTTGGACGCTATTGTTGCGCCTTCGATATGGCTGAAGGCGTGGATCTTGGCGCTGGAGGCAATCTTGACGCCCGGACCGAACCAGACATCCGGCTCGACCACCGTGTCGGCGCCAATCTCGGTGTCATGCGAGAAGTACACTGTCTCCGGCGCGATCAGCGTCACGCCTGCCAGCATCGCCTCGCGCCGCCGGCGCGCCTGCCAGACACGCTCCGCCTCGGCGAGTTCGACACGGTTGTTGATGCCAAGCGCGTTTTCGAAGCTGGCTTCCGTGGCCACCACGGCCAAACCTTGCGCTCCAGCGATCTCAACGATGTCGGTCAGATAGAACTCGCCCTTGGCATTGTTGTTGCCGACCTTCTCGAGCAGTTGCAGCGCCTGCTTGCCGGCAATCGCCATCATCCCTGCATTGCAGAAGGTGATCTTCTTCTCGTCTTCGCTGCAATCCTTCTCCTCGATGATGGCAAACAGCTTTCCGCGCCTTTCGATCAGGCGCCCGTATCCAGTGGGGTTTGGGGTGCGGAAGCCAATGACGACCACAGACGCCCCTTCCGCCAGCTTCTGGCGCGCAACGGCCAGCGCTTCGGAATCGATGAGGGGCGTGTCGCCGAACATCACCAGAACATCGTCGTAATCTCTTGAAACCGCTTCGCGTGCGGCAAGGACCGCATGCGCGGTGCCGAGCCGCTTTTCCTGTACGAAGGTCTCGGCCTTCGGCGCGAATTTCTGTGCCGCCTTGCGCATCTCCTCGGCGCCGTGACCGATCACCAGCGCTACGCCCGTCGCTCCGGCCGCCTCCGCCGCCTTCACCACGTGAGCGACCATCGGCAGTCCGGCGATCGGATGCAATACCTTGGGCATCGCGCTTTTCATGCGCGTGCCTTCGCCGGCGGCGAGGATGACGGACAGGCAGGATCTCTGGCTCATGGACGGGCAACCATATGAAAGGGTTCAATCAATGCATGCTAGCAGCGGGTTGATGCTGCACCAATGCGGTTAAATTCCGGTGAGATGGTCGAGCAACCGGGTCTCGATCCGCGGCACCGCGATCGGCCATGGACGAGCGTGGAAACAAGCAGCAATGCGCCGCAACCAGCCGCCGCCGGATGCCCCTGCGCCACAAACCCTGACCGAGCTTTTCTGTCGGGCTTTTCCCGGCAAAGTCGGAAAAACCGACGGGGAAGACAGCTTAAAACCTGACTCAAAACGCGGGTAAATCACAATTGTTTAAATTCCGCATCGACGGATGATGAGTTCGTTAACCTTGCCGTCGCCAACAGGCCGCCGGCAACAAGGTAGCGAGTACGCACATCTCAGCAAGAGGATGCGGTTATGAAAAAGATCCTTCTCGTGGCAACAATCCTTGTTGCTTTTACTGGTTACTCCTCGGCGATGTCTGTCGGAAGTGGCAATGGCAACGGCAACACCGGCATCGGTAATGGCAACGGCAATGGCAACGGCAATTCCGGTGCCGCCAACGGTAATGGAAACGGCAATGGCAACACCGGCATCGGCAACGGTAACGGCAATGGGAATGGCAACACCGGTATCGGCAATGGCAATGACAATGGCAACGGCAATACCGGCATAGGTAACGGTAACGGCAACGGCAACGGGAATGGCGGCACTGGTGGAACCGGCGGCACTGGCGGAACCGGTGGAACTGGCGGGACCGGAGGCACCGGCGGGACCGGAGGCACTGGCGGCACCGGCGGGACCGGAGGCACTGGCGGAACCGGAGGCACTGGCGGAACCGGAGGCACCGGCGGAACCGGAGGCGTTGGGAGCAATAGCAGAAGCGGCTCTGCCCAGGCGGCGGTCTCGGTATTCTGCGGCGGTTTGGGTCACGCCCAGTTGGAAAGCATTTGCCCCAAGTGAACTGAAACGCCCGTTCGGCTAGGCGGCAAAGCCTCGCCTGCCAATGAGAAACCCTACAGGCTGTGGCGGGCTAGGTAAGCCCGCCAATCCGCGCTGCCTATCCCAGCCGCCCGAGTACCGGGAAATTCTCCAGAAGCCAGTAGGACACGCTCTGCACGCCGCCGGTAAGGAAGAACACCCCGGCGACGACCAAAAGCCCGCCGATCGCCTTCTCGACGCGGCCGAGATGGACTCGGAATTTTCCGAGGAAGCGCATGAAGGCGCCTGAAAAGAGAGCCGCGATCAGGAACGGGATGCCGAGGCCGAGCGAATAGGCGGCGAGCAGCAACGCGCCCTCGCCCACCGTTTCGCGGCCGCCGGCCAGGGTCAGGATCGGCCCGAGCACGGGACCGATGCAAGGCGTCCACCCGAACGCGAAGGCCAGCCCCATGACATAGGCGGCGATCGTGCTGGCTGGCTTGCCCTGCGACTGGAAGCGCGCCTCGCGCGACAGAAGCGGAATGCGCAGGATGCCCAGGAAGTTCAGGCCCATGATGATGATCAGCGCGCCGGCCACCATCGCCAGCGGCTCCTGCCAGACGCGCAACAGCCTGCCGATGGTAGATGCACCGGCGCCCAGCGCGACAAACACCGTCGAAAAGCCAAGCACGAAGGCGAGCGACGCGTAAAGCAGCGCGCCGCGCGCGCCTTCGCGCGCCGTCACGCTCTGATTGCCGCGGAAATCGTCGACCGAGACGCCGGCCATGTAACAGAGGTAAGGTGGCACCAGCGGCAGCACGCAAGGCGACAGGAACGAGATTGCCCCTGCCCCGACCGCGCTGACATAGCCGATGTCCAATGCCATGTGCTGACCCCGATTGTGCTGGCGCCGATATAGCGACGCGGTGGCTGCTCTGCCAATCACCATTGTGTGGCATGTCGCCGCCTCATGGAGGAAGAAACTCTCCCGCCTGTGCGTTGAAATGGACAGGCGCGCGATTGCCGCGTGCTGTTCCCAGGGAGAGATCGTCATGAAATCGATTGCGTTCGGGTTTGCCGCCCTCTTGCTCGGCGCTGTTGCGTCCCACGCCGCCGAAGCGTGGAAGGAAGCCGATGTCGGCGGCAAGAAGATCTTCACCGATGCCAAGGGCATGACGCTTTACACCTACGACAAGGACGAAAAGGGCAAGTCCAGTTGCTACGACAAATGCGCCGCCAACTGGCCGCCGCTGAAGGCCGAGGCCGGCGCCAAGGCCGAGGACGAATGGACGGTCATCGACCGCACCGACGGCACCAAGATGTGGGCCTATGACGGCAAGCCGGTCTACACATTCGTGAAGGACAAGAAGGCCGGCGACATGACCGGCGAAGGTATTGCCAACGCCTGGCACGTCGCCAAGGCCGATTGATATTTCCTGATATCGGGCTGGCCGTGCGACAAGGCGCAGGCGGCCAGTTCGATGCTGTCTGGATTTTGTCCGGGCGGCCCGGGTTCACCGTGAGTTGAAGCTTGGATGCCTGTATCCCTAAAAATGTGATCTTCGTCATACACTCTAAGAGTGTATCGCTTCTCGCGGCTTCGCAATTTGGCTGCGTCCCCTTGACCGATTGCAAAAGCGCGGCCATGTGAGCGACGAAAAGAGTGGGATTTCGTCGCGCCGCGGAATTTCTTCCGCCGCCTCACAATGATTAAGAGACCTCATGGACGTCGTCGTCGTCGAATCGCCGGCCAAGGCGAAGACAATCAACAAATATCTCGGCAAGAACTATAAGGTTCTGGCCTCGTTCGGCCATGTCCGCGATCTGCCCGCCAAGGACGGCTCGGTGCGCCCCGACGAGGATTTCGCCATGTCCTGGTCGGTCGATACCGCTTCGGGCAAGCGCCTTGCCGACATTGCCAAAGCGGTCAAGGACGCCGACGGGCTGATCCTCGCCACCGACCCGGATCGCGAAGGCGAAGCCATCTCGTGGCATGTGCTCGAAGTTCTCAAGCAGAAGCGGGCGCTGAAGGACAAGCCGGTCAGCCGCGTCGTCTTCAACGCCATCACCAAGGCCTCTGTCCTGGATGCGATGGCCAATCCGCGCCAGATCGACGCGCCGCTGGTAGACGCTTATCTCGCCCGCCGCGCGCTCGACTATCTCGTCGGCTTCACCTTGTCGCCGGTGCTCTGGCGCAAGCTGCCGGGCGCCCGTTCGGCTGGTCGCGTGCAATCGGTGGCGCTGCGCCTCGTCAGCGATCGCGAATCCGAGATCGAGCGTTTCATCCGCGAGGAATACTGGCAGATCGCCGCCATCCTCAACACGCCGCGCAATGACAGTTTCGAGGCGCGGCTGACCGCCTTTGCCGGCAAGAAGCTGCAGAAGCTCGACATCGCCAACAAGGAGCAGGCCGACGACATCAAGGGAATGCTCGAAGGCGCAACCTTCAAGGCACTTTCGGTCGAGGCCAAGCCGACCAAACGCAATCCTGGCCCGCCGTTCACCACCTCGACGCTTCAGCAGGCCGCCTCTTCGGGACTTGGCTTCTCGGCCACCCGCACGATGCAAGTGGCGCAAAAGCTCTATGAGGGCATGGATATCGGCGGCGAGACCGCCGGCCTCATCACCTATATGCGAACCGACGGCGTGCAGATGGCGCCGGAGGCGATCGAAGGCGCTCGCAACACCATCGTCAGCGAGTTCGGCGCAAAATATCTGCCCGAAAAGCCGCGTTACTACTCAGCCAAGGCCAAGAACGCCCAGGAAGCGCATGAAGCGATCCGCCCGACCGACTTCAAGCGCACGCCGGCTTCCGTCAGGCAATATCTCGACGCCGATCAGGCTCGCCTCTACGAGTTGATCTGGAAGCGCGCCATCGCCAGCCAGATGCAGCCGGCCGAGATCGAACGCACCACGGTCGAGATCGAGGCGGTCAACGGCGCCCGCACCGCCGAGCTGCGCGCGATCGGATCTGTCGTTCGTTTCGACGGCTTCATCGCCGCCTACACCGATCAGAAGGACGACGACGCGGAGGACGAGGAAAGCCGCCGCCTGCCCGAGATCCGCTCCGGCGAACAGCTAGCGCGTGAGGCCATCAACGCTACCCAGCACACGACCGAGCCGCCGCCGCGCTACTCCGAAGCCTCGCTGATCAAGAAGCTGGAAGAACTCGGCATCGGCAGGCCGTCGACATACACGGCGATCCTGAAGACCCTGGAGGATCGTGAGTACGTCACGATCGATAAGCGCCGCCTGGTGCCGCAAGCCAAGGGACGGCTGCTCTCGGCCTTTCTGGAAAGCTTCTTCGAGCGCTATGTCGAATATGATTTCACCGCCTCGCTCGAGGAAAAGCTCGACGAGATTTCCGATGGCAAGCTTGCCTGGAAGGATGTGCTGCGCGACTTCTGGAAGGATTTCTCTGGCGCGGTCGACGACATCAAGGAACTACGCGTCACCGACGTGCTCGATGCGCTCAACGATGAGCTCGCGCCGCTGGTGTTCCCTGAGCGTGAAGACGGCTCCAATCCGCGTATCTGCCCGAAATGCGGCACCGGGAACCTGTCGCTCAAGCTCGGCAAGTTCGGCGCATTCGTCGGCTGCTCGAATTATCCCGAATGCTCTTTCACACGCCAGCTTGGCGACGCCGCCAATCCCAATGGCGAGAACGGCAATGGCGACGACGGCGTCAAGCTGCTCGGCAAGGACCCTTATACCGCCGAGGAAATCACGCTGCGCAGCGGCCGCTTCGGCCCCTATATCCAGCGTGGCGAAGGCAAGGAAGCCAAACGCTCGAGCCTGCCTAAGGGCTGGACGCCCGAGTCGATCGATCACGAAAAGGCGCTGGCGCTGCTTGCCCTGCCCCGCGATGTCGGCAAGCACCCGGAGACCGGCAAGATGATTTCGGCCGGCCTCGGCCGCTACGGGCCCTTCGTGCTGCATGACGGCACCTACGCAAACCTGGAAAGCATCGAGGACGTCTTCTCGATCGGCCTGAACCGCGCGGTCTCGGTGATTGCCGAGAAGCAGCAAAAGGGCAAAGGCGGCCGCAACGGCAGCACGCCCGCGGCGTTGAAGGAACTGGGCGACCATCCCGATGGTGGCGGCAAGATCACCGTGCGCGACGGCCGTTACGGCCCTTATGTCAATTACGGCAAGGTCAACGCTACGCTGCCCAAGGGCAAGGATCCGCAATCGGTGACGGTGGAGGAAGCGCTCGCCTTGATCGCCGAGAAGGAAGCCAAGGGCGGAGGCGGCAAAAAACCCTTCCGCAGGGCAGCGAAGAAAGGATAGCAGGGCGTGGCGCGCAGGATCTCCGGAAGAAGCCACGGCGATCCGCGCGGCGCCGACACGAGGGCCAAGGTGGTCAAGGACGACTACCGGCCATCGCGCGACGAGGTCCTGCGCTATATCGCCGAAAATCCCGATCGGTCCGGAAAGCGCGAGATCGCCAAGGCGTTCGCGCTGCGCCGCGAGGACCGCATCTGGCTGAAGGACCTGCTCCGCGACCTGCAGGACGAAGGCCTGCTGACCAAGGAACGCAAGCGGCTTTCCCGCGCCGGCGCCGTGCCGCATGTCGCCGTGCTGGACATTTTCGGCCGCGACGCCGACGGTGTTCTGTTGGCGCATCCGACCGAGTACACCGGCTCCGGTTCGCCGCCCGTCATCGCCATCCGCATTTCGCGCGGCGCCAGCGGCCCCGCCCCGGGCATCGGTGACCGCGTTCTCGCCAAGACCTTCCCCTCCGAGGACACCAGCGGCCCGGCCTATACCGGGCGGGTGATGAAGGTCTTCGAGAAGCGCAGCGATGCAGTGCTCGGCGTCTTCCGTGTCCTGAAGGACGGTAGCTTCCGCATCGAGCCGGTGGAGCGCCGCCAGCCTGAATTGATCGTCGACAAGGAATTCCAGAACGGCGCGAAGAACGGCGATCTCGTCGAGGTCGAGCCCGCGCGCGCTTCGCGCTATGGCCTGCCACGCGCCAAGGTTCTGGCGGTGCTCGGCTCGCTGAACAGCGAGAAGGCGGTCTCCATGATCGCCATCCACGCCCATGACATCCCGCATATTTTTCCGGCCGATGTGATTGCGGAGGCCGATGCGGTGAAGCCGGCAGCGCTGGCTGGCCGCGAGGACTGGCGCGACCTGCCGCTGGTGACCATCGATCCTGCCGACGCCAAGGACCATGACGACGCGGTCTTCGCCACACCCGACACGGATGAGAAGAATCCTGGCGGCGTCATCGCCACGGTGGCGATCGCCGATGTCGCGGCCTATGTCCGCTATGGCACGCCGCTCGACCGCGAGGCGCTGAAACGCGGCAACTCGGTCTATTTTCCGGACCGTGTGGTGCCGATGCTGCCAGAACGCATCTCGAACGACCTCTGTTCGCTGCGTGAAGGCGAGGACCGACCGGCGATCGCCGTTCGCATGACCTTTTCGGCGGAAGGCCGCAAGCTCAGGCACTCCTTCCACCGCGTCATGATGAAATCCGCGGCCAAGCTTGCCTACCAGCAGGCACAGGCTGCGATCGACGGCGCGCCGGATGACAAGACGCGGCCCATCCTCGACAGCGTCCTGAAGCCGCTGTGGGATGCCTATGCCGTGCTGAAGCGCGGCCGCGACGCCCGCCAGCCGCTGGAGCTCGACCTGCCGGAACGCAAGATCCTGCTCAAGCCGGACGGCACGGTCGACCGGGTCGTCGTGCCGGACCGCCTCGACGCCCATAAGCTCATCGAAGAGTTCATGATCCAGGCCAATGTCGCGGCGGCCGAGACGCTGGAAGCGAAGAAGGAGCCGCTGGTCTATCGCATCCACGATGCGCCTTCGCTCGCCAAGCAGGAATCGCTGCGCGATTTCCTCCAGACACTGAGCCTGTCGCTGGCGCGCGGCGCGCAGATGAGGCCAAGCCAGTTCAACGGCATTCTGGAGCGCGTGCGCGGCGCCGACAACGAAGCGCTGGTCAACGAGGTGGTGCTGCGTTCGCAGAGCCAGGCAGAATACTCGCCCAAGAACATCGGCCATTTCGGCCTCAACCTCAGGCGCTATGCGCATTTCACCTCGCCGATTCGCCGCTATGCCGACCTGATCGTGCACCGCGGGCTTATCGCCGCGCTCGGCCTTGGTTCCGGCGGCCTGACGCAGGTCGAGGCCGATCGGCTGGAGGAAGTCGCGGCGCTGATCTCGGCCACCGAACGCCGCGCCATGGCCGCCGAACGCGACACGGTCGACCGTCTGATCGCGGCTTACCTTGCCGAGCGCGTCAACGATACCTTCGACGCGCGCATCTCCGGCGTCACCAAGGCGGGACTCTTTGTCCAATTGCCTCAGTACGGCGCGGATGGCTTTATCCCGGTGTCAAGCCTGAACGGCGACTACTATATCTACGACGAAACGGCCCGATCGCTGTTCGGGGAGCGCACCGGCAAGGGTTATCAGCTTGCCGATCGCGTCGAGGTTCGGCTGGTCGAGGTCGCACCAATGGCCGGCGCGATGCGTTTCGAGATGCTGAGCGACCCCAAGCCACTGCCAGGCTCAAGGCGGTCGTTCCACAAGGCCAAGGGCCGCGCCCGCGCGTCGCAGTCGCGATCCGGTCCGCGCGGCAGGAGACGATAGATGGAAGAACAGGTTTTTGGCGGTGAGCACCATTCAGGCCGTGTCGCGCGCCCGCTGTGGACGGCGATCAAGCGCGGCATGCTCGGCCGCTGCCCGCATTGCGGCGAAGGCAAATTGTTCCGCGCCTTCACCAAGACCGTCGACAAATGCAGCGTCTGCGGCGAGGAGATTCACCACCATCGCGCGGACGACCTCCCTGCCTACCTCGTGATCGTCATCGTCGGCCACATTGTGCTCGGCTCCTTCATGGGCGTCGAAGCCATGACCACGCTTTCGAACGTGCAGCACGCCCTGATCTGGGTGCCGCTGACCATCATCCTCGCCCTCGTCCTGCTGCAGCCGGTCAAGGGAGCTGTCATCGGTCTGCAATGGGCGCTTTATATGCACGGCTTCGGCGGCGAGAAGGACGAGTTCGAACCGCATTCCCAGGCCTAGGAACGGGCTGGTTCAAAGGCCCGAGCACGCAAGCCACTTTCCCAGGCGGGAAGTTTCGGCTAGGTCGAGCGCATGAATGGAATGACCAAGGCGGATATCGACAAACTCGATAAGGGTCTGGCCGTGCACAGCGGCCGGCCGCTTCGTCCGCGCGATGCCGCAACCCTCATCCTGCTCGACCGCAAGGGCAAGGACGTTCTGGTGCTGATGGGCCGGCGCCATGCCGGCCATGCCTTCATGCCCGGAAAGTTCGTCTTTCCCGGCGGCCGCACCGACCCCGCCGACAGCCGCATTCCCGTGGCCGCTCCCCTTCACCGGGAGGAAGAGGCGCGGCTGGCCAATGGTCCCGGGCGGCCGAGCGCCGCGCGCGCCCGCGCCATCGCCCTGTCGGCAATTCGCGAAACTTATGAGGAAGCCGGGCTGCTGATCGGCCGCAAGGGCGTCTTCGCGACGACCAAGCGCGACTGGCAGGGCTTTGTCGAGCACGGCGTTGCCCCATCGCTGGACATGCTGCGCTTCGTTGCCCGCGCCATCACCCCTCCCAACCGCGTGCGCCGTTTCGACACGCGCTTCTTCAGCGCCTGGCGCGACGACGTCGCCGTGGAATTGCCCGACGGCGGCCCGACCAACGAGCTGGAAGAACTCGTCTGGCTCTCCTTGGCCGAGGCCCGCAAGGCCGATATTCCCGATATTACCCGGATGATCCTGGAGGAACTGGAGAAGCGGCTCGCCCACGATCCCTTGCTGCGTCCTGGCGGGCCCGTGCCTTTCTTCAGGCTCGTCCGCAACCGCTTCCTCCGTGAAGTCCTTTAGAAATTGAGCATTTGCATCTCATGACGGTCGATACCCAGCAACAGGGCGACGAACGCGTACACTGGCTACCGATGATCGCCGCGATCTCCTCGATCAGCGTCGTCGGCATAGCCATCGGCCTCGGCATGCCGCTGCTCAGCGTCATCCTCGAATCGCGAGGTCATTCGGCCTCGATGATCGGCCTCAACACAGCCGTCGCCGGCCTCGCCTCGATCGCCGGCGCGCCGCTCGCCACCCCGCTCGCCATGCGACTCGGTGTCGCCTGGACCATGCTGTTGATGATCGCCGCCGGCGCGCTTGCCTTTGTCGGCTTCCACTTCGCGCCTGATTTTTGGATGTGGTTCCCGCTGCGCGTCGTGCTGCACATCTCGCTGACGGTGCTGTTCATCCTTTCGGAGTTCTGGATCAGCACATCCGCGCCGCCGCAGCGTCGCGGTCTGGTGCTCGGCATCTATGCCACGGTGCTGTCGCTCGGTTTTGCCGCCGGCCCCTGGCTGTTCGCTCATCTCGGCTCGACCGGTTTCCTGCCTTTCGGCGTCACCATAGGACTGGTGACGCTTGCCGCCATCCCGGTGATCGCCGCGCGCAACGAGAGCCCGGCGATCGTCGCCGACGGCGAAACCAGCCACTTCCTGCGCTATATCTGGATGGTGCCGACCGCGACATTCGCGGTGCTGGTTTTCGGCGCCGTCGAAACCGGCGGTTTTGCGCTGTTTCCCGTCTATGGCAGCCGTATCGGTTATTCCGAGGCCGACGCCGCTCTGTTGCTCACCATGATCGGCCTCGGCAACGTGCTCCTGCAGATCCCCATCGGCATGATCAGCGACCGCGTTTCGGACCGGCGCTACCTGCTTCTGGCTTGCGCCACGGTCGGGCTCATCGGCACGATCTTCATGCCCTACTTCGCGCAGAACTGGCACTTGATGGCCGCGCTGCTGTTCGTCTGGGGCGGCGTCGTCGCGGCCATGTACACGATCGGCCTCGCGCATTTGGGATCGCAGCTTTCCGGCCACGAACTGGCGTCCGCCAATGCCGCCTTCGTGCTCTGCTATGGCGTCGGCATGGTGCTTGGCCCGCAAGCGATCGGCATCGGCATGGACGCTTTCGGACCCTCCGGCTTCGGCTGGTCGCTCGCCCTGTTCTTCGCGGCCTACATGGCCCTGGTCAGCGTCAGGCTGGTGCGAAAGATTCTTTGAACAAAGTCGCCGGAGCACGGGGCCATGCTGACATCACCATGTCAGCAGCACCCCTGCTATACCGTCGCTCCAACGCAGGTAGAGCGAGGAGAGACGGAAATGATCGACAGCGGCTTTGAAACCAGATCTCTCAGGATGGAATTGCTTCTGCTGGTCAGCTTCCAGGCGCCGGCCGCGGATGTCGAGCGCATCATGGAAGCAGTGGTGGCAATCACGCCGCTTCGCATGGGCAAGTATGACGGCAATGCCTATCAGTCCGCGCAAGGTATCGAGCGCTACAGGCCGCTCGAAGGGGCGGCCGCCGGCGCCGAAAGAGAGTTGCGCCGCCGGCCAGGCACGGTCGAGGTCTCGTTCGAGATCCCCGACGACCAGCCGCTCGCCGCCCGAGTCGTCGAGGCGATATTCCAGGCCCATTCCTACCAGGAGCCGGTGATCCGTATCTCGCCGCTACTTGCCAGCCGTTCCAAGGGGCTCGACGACCGCGCCAATCCGAACCGCTGGTGGAACACGACGGGAGATTGGAAGAAGGCCGTGGTTCTGGCCGGTCACGGCGCGTGACGGCGGGAAATGGCCGGCGTTGGCTTGTAGGGATCCGGCGCTGGCTTGTAAGGATAAGGTCTCTGGCGTCACGCGGCATGGCATCCATGCCGGCTTGGGCTTGACTTTCCAGGCGCGTTCTTTATGTGTCGCGCCAAGTTTCCCGCGTCCGGGTGTTTTCCCCGTG
>NZ_JANINM010000491.1 GCF_024509055.1 Mesorhizobium sp.
ATCCATCGCTTCAACCGCGCCCAGCAGGACGGCTTCCTTCCCGTGATGGAGGACGGAACGGTCGTATTGGTGGGAGCCACCACGGAGAACCCGTCCTTCGAGCTGAATGCCGCGTTGCTTTCCCGCGCGCGGGTGCTGGTATTCCGGTCCCTCGGCGAGGAAAGCATCGCCAAGCTTCTGGAGCGGGCCGAAGAGACCGAGGGCAGGGCGCTGCCGCTGGACGACGAAGCCCGGGCCATGCTGATCCGCATGGCGGACGGCGACGGCCGCGCCTCGCTGACGCTGGCCGAGGAAGTCTGGCGCGCCGCCAAGCCCGGCGAGGTGTTCAGTCCGGAAGGTCTGCAGCGCGTCATCCAGCGCCGCGCGCCTATCTACGACAAGGGGCAGGACGGCCACTACAATCTGATTTCGGCGCTGCACAAATCGGTGCGCGGCTCCGATCCCGACGCCGCGCTCTATTATCTCGCCCGCATGTTCGATGCTGGCGAGGACCCGCTCTATCTCGGCCGGCGGCTGGTGCGCATGGCGGTAGAGGATATCGGTCTCGCCGATCCCCAGGCGCTGGTCGTCGCCAACGCCGCCAAGGATGCCTATGACTATCTCGGCTCTCCCGAGGGCGAGCTCGCCTTCGCCGAGGCCACCGTCTACCTCGCCACTGCGCCGAAATCGAACGCTGTCTACACAGCCTTCAAGGCGGCCACGCAAGCGGCGAAGGAATTCGGCTCGCTGCTGCCGCCCAAACACATCCTAAACGCGCCGACCAAGCTCATGAAGGAAGAGGACTACGGCGCGGGCTATCGCTACGACCATGACGAGCCGGACGCCTTTTCTGGACAGGACTATTTCCCGGAGAAGATGGGGCGGCGCACCTTCTACGATCCGCCGGAACGCGGCTTCGAGCGCGACATCAGGAAGCGGCTGGAATATTGGGCCAAGCTGCGCAGGGAACGGGAAAGCTAGGGTTGGCCCGCGCGGCCGTGCTTGCGCCACGGGGCGAGAACCTGCCTTGGGGCATCCCGGCTTCTGTGGTCCTGCACATGCTGCTGCTTGCGCTATTCGCGCTCCTGCCGCCGCCAATGCGCCCGAAGCGTCCCCAGGACGAGCCGGTTTCGGTCGAGATACTGACGCCGGGCCAGCTTCGGCCAGCGGAACAAGCTCTGGCCGCTCCGACAATTCCAGCGCCGGTTCCGCCCACTGTCACTGCGCCAACTCGGCCGACAGAACCGCCGCCACCGGCCATGATCCGTCCGACGGAAATGCTGTCGGCGAAAACGCTTGCCGATCCTCGCAGCCGGCAGGTGCGCGCCGACCTTGCGACATTTGCATCCGAGGACCGCATGTCCCAGCTCTGCAACATCGAGGCGATGGACCAGATCCACAAATGGAAGGCGGATTTCCAGCCCGACCGGTTAGTGGCCTATGCGACCGCCGGGGAAAAGATCAAGGGCGCGACGATCAATGCCGACGGCGCCGCTTTTCGCAGCCGCAAGAACTGGTACGCGCTGAAGTTCAATTGCGAATTGTCGCCGGACGGCGAAAGCGTCATTGGCTTCGAATTCCTGGTCGGCGATCCGGTGCCGCAAGAGAAATGGGACGAACTCGGCCTGCCGGCAGTGCATTGATGACGTTTCCTTGGACATCCGCAAAGCTGGCGCAAGCGTTGGCGCCGAAGCTGCGGCGGCCCCAGATTGTGCAGCGGCACGAAAAATCCTATGAAGGCGCACGGCTGGCGGGGGTCGCCGTGATTTGACTCATGCGAACAGGGATCGCGCTCCCGCGCGGACGAAATTGACAAAGCAAACCTTTAAGACCCTTCGTAAGGCTGCGATTGCAGTCGTAATCCTCGCGCTTGGCTTCTACTTCATCCCCATAATCACGGCGATCTTCGTCGTCTGCGGTCTGATCGACGTCATGCGCAACGATCAGAAGGACTGGAAGCTGTTCGATCGCTACTTCCTCGGCAACGGCCTGTTCACCTGGCTGCTTTCGCCGTTCAACCTGATCGTCGACCTTCTCTGCTACCGGAACCAGGGCGTGTGGAAGCCCGAGCAGTTCCCAGAGGACTATCAGCGCGAGATCAATGAGGTCCTTGGCGTCTTCAAGGCGCGCAAGGACGAGATCATCGCCGACATCGACGCCAATTTCGGCACCGGCCGGCGCGGCATGTATGTCTACCAGTGGTATGGCAAGCACAAGATCGACAACGTCCCGGAATTCAACAAGGACTACAAATACATCAAGACGATCGCCGTTTCCGTTTTCAGCAAGCGCGAATCGACGTCCTGGCATTTCGGCCCGCTGCGGCTCAGCCTTCGCATCCTCTACAATCTGATCCCGGTGAAGGCGGAGATCTTCGTCCAGTGCGGCAGCAAGAAGAACTACTGGTACGACAATCCGCTGTTCATCTTCGACGACACGCTCTTCCACCGCTCGGTCAACGAATATGACGGCCGCCGCTACTGCGTCTTCGTCGACATCATCCGCCCGTCTCCGTTCCCGAAGCTTATCGCGGGCCTTCTCGCCATCGTCTCGGTCAGCGTCGAGCGCATCAATTCTGTCTTCTACAGGAACTGGAAGATGATCGGCTCCTCCAAGGCGAACAAGGCGGCAGCCAACTGATATCGGATTGAAGGCTGGGCCGCTTGCCGGCCCAGCTAGTCGGCCATTACACCATCGTCCAATAGCGTCGACCCGTCGCGACCATTAGAACTCATCTATCGGATATATCCGCACGGATATAACGATGGAGCGGAGGCAGCTTCCGCTCACCGGGAGGATAGGGTTGAGCGGACGGCAAGCAGCCGTGCATGCGGATCTGGTCCAGGCTTCGATCGCCAAGAGCGACGCGGCCCATTCGGCGCTTGTCGCCTCGTGGCGGCGTTCCCTGCAATTGCATCATCTCGATCCGGCCGAGCGCAAGGCGCCCAGGCGGCTGACCGAAGGCGAGCTCATGCAGGCCCGGCAGCGCATGGAGCAATTGATCCGGGCCGCCGACGGCAGCCTCAACCGCCTATATCTTGCGGTTGGCGGCGTGGGCTGCTGTGTGATGCTTGCCGATCGCAACGGTATACCCGTCGAGCGCAGGGGCGCTGTCGCCGACGACGAGACATTCGACGAATGGGGCCTGTGGACCGGCACGGTCTGGAGCGAGGACAGCGAAGGCACCAACGGCATCGGCACCTGCATCGCCGACCAGAGGGCACTGACCATTCATCGCGATCAGCACTTTTTCTCCCGCAACACGCTGCTCAGTTGCACGACGGCGCCTGTCTATGACCATGAAGGCAATCTGGCCGCCGCTCTCGACGTATCGTCCTGCCGGTCGGACCTGACGGAAGGCTTCGTCCAGCTCATCGCCGTCGCAGTTGGCGACGCCGCCAGGCGCATCGAGGCGGAGAATTTCCGCATGGTGTTCTCCAACGCCCGCATCCTGCTCGCCCCGGTCGCCGAACGCAGCGCGGGCGCCTTGATCGCGGTCGACGCGGACGATCTGGTGATCGGCGCGACCCGCTCGGCACGCCTCGCGCTCGGTATAACCAGCGAAGCCCTGGCAAAGGGGCTGCTCGCCGCCGACGTCCTCGGTGATGCCGCGAAAGCTGCCGAGGATCTGGACGACGCCGAACGCAGCGTCCTGCAACGAGCCCTGGCCCGCGCCGGCGGCAATGTCTCCGCGGCCGCCCAAGGCCTCGGCATCTCGCGCGCGACGCTGCACCGCAAGCTCGCCCGTTTCTCCATCCGCCGCCCGCATTGAATTTCGAGCCGTGACCTGTCGCACTTCTGCGACAGTCGGCGGCCACCATCGATGGGGCATGGGCTGACAAGCCGCAAGCTGTCCGCAACTCTTGCCTTCCAACGCGCCGCATCCCGTGGCGTGCTTCCCGGGAGGATGAGATGAACAAGGTGGAATTCTCGCGCACGGCCAAGGTTCCCTTCGCCAAGCGATACGACAACTACATCGGCGGCGAGTGGACGGCGCCGTCGTCCGGAAAATACTTCGACAACCTCTCGCCGGTGACCGGCAGGCCCCTTGGCGAAGTGGCCCGCTCCGATGCCAAGGACATCGAGGCTGCACTTGATGCGGCCCACAAGGCCAAGGATGCATGGGGCAGGACGAGCGCCGCCGCCCGCGCGCTGATCCTCAACCGAATCGCCGATCGCATGGAAGAGAACCTCGATCTCCTGGCGCTTGCCGAGACCTGGGACAATGGCAAGCCGATCCGCGAGACGACCGCCGCGGACCTGCCGCTGGCTATCGATCATTTCCGCTACTTCGCCGGCGCCGTGCGTGCGCAGGAAGGTGGCATCTCGGAAATCGACCACGACACCGTCGCCTATCATTTCCATGAGCCGCTCGGCGTCGTCGGTCAGATCATCCCGTGGAATTTCCCGCTGCTGATGGCGGTGTGGAAGCTGGCGCCGGCGCTTGCGGCAGGCAACTGCGTGGTGCTGAAGCCCGCCGAGCAGACGCCGGCCACGATCATGCTGTGGGTCGACCTGATCGGCGACCTGTTGCCGGAAGGCGTGCTCAACATCGTCAACGGTTTCGGCCTCGAGGCCGGCAAGCCGCTGGCATCGTCGAACCGCATTGCCAAGATCGCCTTCACCGGCGAGACCACGACCGGGCGGCTGATCTCGCAATATGCCAGCCAGAACCTCATCCCCGTAACGCTCGAGCTCGGCGGCAAGTCGCCCAACATCTTCTTCCAGGACGTGACGGCCGAGGATGACGACTTCTTCGACAAGGCGATCGAGGGCTTCGTCATGTTCGCGCTCAACCAGGGCGAGGTCTGCACATGTCCGAGCCGTGCGCTCGTGCACGAGAAGATTTACGACAAGTTCATGGAGAAGGCGTTGAAGCGTGTCGAGGCGATCGTCCAGGGCGATCCGCTCGATCCGGCCACCATGATCGGCGCGCAGGCCTCGAGCGAGCAGTTGGAGAAAATCCTCTCCTATTTCGACATCGGTCGCCAGGAAGGCGCCGAGGTGCTGACCGGTGGCGAGCAGAACCACCTGCCGGGCGATCTTGCCGGCGGCTATTACGTCAAGCCGACCGTCTTCAAGGGCCACAACAAGATGCGCATCTTCCAGGAGGAGATCTTCGGCCCTGTTGTGTCGGTCACGACCTTCAAGGACGATGACGAGGCGCTGTCGATCGCCAACGACACGCTCTACGGCCTCGGCGCCGGCATCTGGAGCCGCGACGCCAACCGTTGCTACCGCTTCGGACGCGCCATCCAGGCGGGCCGCGTCTGGACCAACTGCTACCACGCCTATCCGGCGCATGCCGCCTTCGGCGGCTACAAACAGTCGGGCATCGGCCGCGAGAACCACAAGATGATGCTCGACCATTACCAGCAGACCAAGAATATGCTGGTCAGCTACAGCCCGAAGAAGCTTGGCTTCTTCTGATCCTCCCAGGGCGCACAGGGGGAGGGCGCGGTTCGCCGTGCCCTCCCACGAACTGAGGAGGAGAACATGGAGAAACCTTCGCTAGGCAAGGTTTCCGCTACGCCGGAGGCGGAGGCACTGCTAGCCGAGATCATTGCCGATCACGGCCCAGTGCTGTTCCATCAGTCCGGCGGTTGCTGCGACGGCTCGTCGCCGATGTGCTACCCGCGAGGCGAGTTCATGGTCGGCGACAAAGACGTCAGGCTCGGCGAAATCGGCGACACACCGGTCTATATCAGCGCTTCGCAATTCGAGGCTTGGAAACATACCGACTTGATCATCGACGTGGTGCCGGGCAGGGGCGGCATGTTCTCGCTCGACAATGGCCGCGAGAAGCGCTTCCTGACACGGTCGACGATCTGTGCCGTTCCCGCACCGCCTTCAAGCGGTTGATTGGACGACGTCGCGACTATTGGGGCAATCGTCGCGCTTTCTTGGGTCTTTGGCTCGCAACCGGCCTGCCTTAGTGCTATGGCGCCGCTTTCAAACGGAAAAGCGTATCCCATGGCAGGCGTTGAACAGATAACGGTGGAGGCCGGCGAGGCGGGCATGCGGCTCGACCGCTGGTTCAAGGTCCATTACCCGGGCCTCGGCTTCGGCCATCTGCAGAAGCTGCTGCGCTCCGGCCAGGTCCGCGTCGATGGCGGCCGAGTGAAGGCCGACACGCGTGTCGAGCCGGGCCAGTCCGTTCGTGTGCCGCCGCTCGATGTCGACAAGAAAGGCGACGCGCCGCTCACCGGTCACTCGATCCGCAACCAGGGCGATGCCGACGTGCTCGCCAAGATGCTGTTGCACGAAGATCCGAAGGTCTTCGTCTTCAACAAGCCGGCGGGGCTGGCCGTCCAGGGCGGCTCCGGCGTCACCCGCAACGTCGATGACATGCTGGAGGCCTGGCGCAACCAGAAGGGCGAGAAGCCGCGGCTCGTCCATCGCCTCGACCGCGACACCTCCGGTGTGCTGGTGGTTGCCCGCACCCGCCTTGCCGCGATGAAGCTTTCGGAAGCCTTCCGGGCGCGTGAGACAAAGAAGACCTATTGGGCGCTGGTGAAGGGCGTGCCGCCGAAGCGCGAGGACAAGATATCGACCTGGCTCGTCAAGGAAGCAACACCGGATGGCGACCGCGTGCGCATCGCCAAGCACGGTGAGAAGGGCGCTGACCATGCCGTGTCCTACTACCGCGTCGTCGAGCAGGCGGCGCAATCGCTGTCCTGGCTGGAGATGGAGCCTTACACAGGCCGCACACACCAGTTGCGCGTCCACGCCGCCTTTATCGGCTGTCCGATCATCGGCGACCCCAAATATTTCGAAGCCGACACCAATTGGGACTTTCCGGGCGGCATGCAGAACCGGCTGCATCTGCATGCGCGCCGCATCGTCATTCCGCATCCCGACCAGGGCGTGATCGACGTCACCGCGCCGATGCCGGCGCATATGCGTCAGAGCTGGAATCTGCTCGGCTTCGACGAGCGGAGCGCGGAGGACGAGGCATGAGCGGAGCCGTCGGCACGCTCGACCGCCGCGATTCCGTCGACCCGACAGCCGCCGCCATCATGGTCGGCTTGACGCTCTCCTGGGGGCTGAACTACGTCGCCGCCAAGATCTCCTATGCCGGATACGATCCTGTCTTTGTCTCGATCGCGCGATCGGTCATCGGCGGTATGTGCGTCTTCGCCTGGTGCCGGTTGCGCGGCATCAAACTGTTCGATGCGGATGGCACTCTCGTCGCCGGCATCGTCGCGGGCGCACTGTTTGGCGTCGAGTTCCTGTGCCTGTACATCGGGCTTGAATACACGACCGTCGCCCGCAACACGCTGCTGGTCAATACCATGCCCTTCTGGGTCCTGATCGGCGGCCATTTCCTGCTCGGCGAACGTATCAACGCACGCAAGCTCACCGGGCTTGTACTGGCCTTCTGCGGCCTGCTGGCGGTGTTCTCGGACGGCATCATTGCCGGAAAGGACGCGACGCTGACGGGCGATCTGCTCAGTCTCGGCTCGGGCGTCCTTTGGGCTTTGACCAGCATCTTCATCAAGCGGTCGAAACTGGTCGCGACGAGCGCCGAGAAGCTGTTGCTTTACCAATTGGCGGGCGCAGCCATCGTCGGCGCGCTGGTGATGCCGTTTGCTGGCCCACCGATCCGTGAGATAGCGACATTGCCGACGCTGGCGTTGATGTTCCAGTCTTTTTATGTCGTCGCCTTCACCTATGTATTGTGGTTCTGGCTGCTCACGCGCTACCCGGCATCGAGCCTGTCGAGCTTCGCCTTCCTGTCGCCGGTCTTCGGCGTCCTGTGTGGGGCGCTGCTTCTTGGCGAGCCGCTGACGGTCAGGATTTTCTTGGCGCTGGCGCTGATTGCCGCCGGGCTGATCATCGTCAATCGCCCGGCGCGCAGGCAGCCCACGGTGTAAGGAGTTCGACATGCGCGACATCCTCGAAGACCTCGAAGCGGGCAAGCTGCTTTCGGACCCGGATCCGGTGCGGCGCGCCCAGATCCAGATGAAGACGCCGCTGCCGAAGCGCTTCTACAAGTCCGTCTCGGTCGCGCCGGTAGAAAACGGTTTCGCCGTCCATCTCGACGGCAGGCCAGTGCGCACGCCGGGAAAGGCTGTGCTGGCGCTGCCGACAGAAAACGCGGCGGCGCTGGTGGCCGACGAGTTTTCCGCGCAGGGCGAAGTTATCGATCCCGTGTCGATGCCAGTCATGCGCCTCGTCAACACGGCCATCGACGGCGTTGCCAGCGACCCGCAGGCCGTGCTCGAGGACGTCCTGCGTTTCGCCTCATCTGACCTGCTCTGCTATCGGGCCGACGGCCCGCAGGGCCTGGTCGATCAGCAAAACAAGCTCTGGGATCCGGTTCTGGATTGGGCGCGCAGCCACCTTGGCGCCCGCTTCAACCTTGCCGAGGGCATCATCCATGTCGAGCAGCCGCGCGAGGCGATAGCCATCCTCGGTGCGCATCTTGCCCAGCGCAGCGAACCGGCGCGGCTGGCCGCCATCCATGTCATGACCTCTCTGACCGGTTCGGCGCTGCTGGCACTGGCCGTGGACTTCGGTGAACTGCACGGCGAGGAAGCCTGGACCGCCGCTCACGTCGACGAGGACTGGCAGATCGAGCATTGGGGCCAGGACGCCGAGGCGGTCGCGCGCCGCGCGGCCCGCAAGCGCGACATGATGGCCGCGGTCAGCCTGCTTGAGGCTCTGCAAGCCTGAGCGCCAAATCGCTTACGCACTGCGCCTAATACGAAAGTCATAATCCCATCGTCGCGGTGCCTTCCGGCCGCGCTTTCTGTCATTTCTCCTTTGTTGGCTGCGTTTTTTGAGTCCGCGTTCGGAGGAGCGTGGGCGGTGGCGCACAGCCCTCGAGGACAGACGGGATCTCACGGGAGGATACATCAATGGCAATGGCATCGACCGCAGGCACAACAAGCCGCGGCATGACGCGGGAGGAAAAGAAGGTCATCTTCGCCTCCTCGCTCGGCACCGTTTTCGAATGGTATGATTTCTATCTTTACGGCTCGCTGGCGGCCTTCATCGGCTCGACCTTCTTCAGCCCGACGATCCCTGAGGCGACACGCAATATCTTCGCGCTGCTCGCCTTTGCCGCCGGCTTCCTGGTGCGCCCGTTCGGCGCGCTGGTCTTCGGTCGCGTCGGCGACCTCGTCGGCCGCAAATACACCTTCCTCGTCACCATGACGATCATGGGCCTGTCGACCTTCCTGGTCGGTCTGCTGCCCGGCTATGCAAGCCTCGGCATCGCGGCCCCGGTGATCCTGATCGCGCTGCGCATGCTGCAGGGACTGGCGCTCGGTGGCGAATATGGCGGTGCCGCGACCTACGTCGCCGAGCACGCGCCAGATGACCGCCGCGGCTTCTACACATCGTGGATCCAGACGACTGCGACCCTCGGCCTGTTCCTGTCGCTCATCGTCATCCTGATCGTCCAGGGTTCGCTGAGCAAGGAAACCTATGCCGCCTGGGGCTGGCGCATTCCGTTCATCGTTTCCTTCGTGCTGCTCGCAGTCTCGATCTGGATCCGGCTATCGCTCTCGGAGTCGCCGACATTCCAGCGCATGAAGGATGAGGGCAAGGGCTCCAAGGCGCCGCTGTCGGAAGCCTTCGGCCAGTGGAAGAACGCCAAGATCGCGCTCTTGGCACTGCTCGGTCTTACCGCCGGTCAGGCCGTGGTCTGGTACAACGGTCAATTCTACGCGCTGTTCTTCCTGCAGAACGTGCTCAAGGTCGATGCGCAATCGGTCAACATCATGATCGCGATCGCCCTGGCCATCGGCTCGATCTTCTTCGTCGTGTTCGGCTGGCTGTCGGACAAGATCGGCCGCAAGCCGATCATCATGGCTGGCCTGGCGCTTGCCATCGTCTGCACCTTCCCGCTGTTCAAGGCGCTGACCTGGGCCGCCAACCCGGCTTTGGCCACAGCCCAACAGAACACCCGTGCGACGGTGACGGCCGCCCCCGGCGACTGCAAGTTCCAGTTCAACCCGGTCGGCACGGCGAAGTTCACGACTTCCTGCGATATAGCGACCTCGTTCCTCACCAAGAACTCCGTGCCTTATGACGTGGTGACGACGGCAGCAGCCGGAACCGCCGCCACGGTCAAGATCGGCAACGAGACGGTCACCTCCTATGACGCCGTCGCTGCCGGCGACCAGGCCAAGGCCAAGGACGCCGCCTTCGTGAAGGCAGTCAACATGTCGTTGCAGGACGGCGGCTATCCGCTGAAGCGCGCGGCGATCAAGGTGCCGGACCAGAAGCTTGACGCCTTCATCGCGGCCAACCCCGAGCTGAAGCTCGACGCCGCGACCATCCGTGGCGGCGAGAAGGCGACGGTTCCGACCGACAAGGCTATCGCCGACAAGCTGTTGACCAAGGATGAAGCCGCCGGCGCGCCGGAGGTCACCGTCTACAACATCCCAGGTGGCGGCGCTTTCGCCATGGTCGCCGATCCGGCGGGCATCAACTGGCCGATGACGATCGGCATCCTCTTCATCCTGGTGCTGTTCGTGACCATGGTCTACGGGCCGATCGCCGCGATTCTGGTCGAGATGTTCCCGACCCGCATCCGTTACACCGGCATGTCGCTACCTTACCACATCGGCAACGGTTGGTTCGGCGGCCTGCTTCCTGCGACCGTGTTCGCGCTCAGCGCCTACAAGGGCGATATCTACTACGGCCTCTGGTACCCCGTGGTGATCGCGGCGATGTCGCTGATCATCGGCACAATCTTCGTCAGGGACACGCTCGGCACCGACTTGAACGCCGAGCAATAGCCGACCCAACTCGACAAAAACGAAGCCCGGCGTGAGCAATCACGCCGGGCTTTTTTAGGTGCCGGAATGCGAAGAGGGGTCAGCTCTTCCGCTGCTGGTTTTCTTCCTCGACCGCGGCCTCATGGTACCAGCCGTCGAAGTCGGCATGCGTATCGCGCAATGCCGCAAGCTCTGCCGCGAATTTCGCCTTGGCGCCTAAATTTGAGGCAGGCTTGCCCGCTGCCAGCGGGAACATCAGGATTTTTGCCGACGGACGCGGTTGCGTGACTTGCATTGGCGGTCTCCCTGCTTTTTCAGGAGCTTGTCGATTCACCCGTCGATCAAAATAGGTTCTGCGATTCATTTAGGCAATATGCCTACGAAAAGATCATCTTTTGCCTATTATTTGCGCAATATTGACGCCTGACCGATGGAAGCGCAGTCCTGAGACGGCTCAGCAAAATCAACGCCCTGAGATGACCATTTTGCCG
Source organism: Mesorhizobium sp. (assembly GCF_024509055.1). Classification (GTDB taxonomy): domain Bacteria; phylum Pseudomonadota; class Alphaproteobacteria; order Rhizobiales; family Rhizobiaceae; genus Mesorhizobium. The sequence continues at coordinate 11,204 of NZ_JANINM010000491.1, forward strand.
CACCCCCTAAGATCGGAGTGGCACACGACTTGCTTTTTAACCATCGGCAGGCTGGCTCGGTCCGGCCGTGCGTAGATGCCGCCTTGCGCGGCATCCAAGCAACGAGAGGCACAGAAATGACCAAATACAAGCTCGAGTATATCTGGCTCGATGGCTACACCCCGACCCCCAATCTGCGCGGCAAGACCCAGGTCAAGGAGTTTGCCGAGTTCCCGACGCTCGAGCAGCTGCCGCTGTGGGGCTTCGACGGCTCGTCGACGAACCAGGCCAAGGGCCACAGCTCCGACTGCGTGCTGAAGCCGGTCGCGCTTTATCCGGATCCAGCCCGCACCAATGGCGTTCTGGTCATGTGCGAGGTCATGATGCCCGACGGCGTCACCCCCCATGAATCGAACGCTCGCGCGACCGTCCTCGACGACGAGGGCGCCTGGTTCGGCTTCGAGCAGGAATACTTCTTCTACAAGGATGGCCGTCCGCTCGGCTTCCCTGAAAGCGGCTACCCGGCGCCGCAGGGCCCGTACTACACCGGCGTGGGCTACAAGAATGTCGGCGACGTCGCGCGCCAGATCGTCGAGGAGCATCTCGACCTCTGCCTCGCCGCAGGCATCAACCATGAAGGCATCAACGCCGAAGTGGCCAAGGGCCAGTGGGAATTCCAGATTTTCGGCAAGGGCTCCAAGAAGGCCGCCGACCAGATCTGGATGGCGCGCTACCTGCTGCTGCGCCTCACGGAAAAGTACGGCATCGACATCGAGTTCCATTGCAAGCCGCTCGGCGATACCGACTGGAACGGCTCGGGAATGCATTGCAACTTCTCGACCAAGTACATGCGCGAAGTCGGCGGCAAGGCCTATTTCGAGGCGTTGATGGCGCAGTTCGAGAAGAACCTGATGGATCACATCGCCGTCTACGGCCCGGACAACGACAAGCGCCTGACCGGCAAGCACGAGACCGCGCCGTGGAACAAGTTC
>NZ_JANINM010000492.1 GCF_024509055.1 Mesorhizobium sp.
CCGGCCAGCCGGACCGCGCGCCTTAACCATATCCGTTTACACACCTTAAATTAGGCCATGCTAATTCCTTAACGTTCAACAACTAACTGGGCTGGTGACATGCAAATCATCGCCAAATTGCTGCATGACAAATCCGGCGCGACGGCCATCGAATACGGATTGATCGCGGCGCTCATTGCCTTGGGCATCATGGTTGGGGCGGGCGCGCTGGGCAATGCGCTGAACGGCGAGTTCGCGACCATCGCAAACACACTGAACACCTCTCCGTGACGAGCCGGCCTCGGCAGGCTCCCTATGCTCCCAGCACAGCCTTCACCCTGTCGCGGGTGTAAGGCAGGTCGTGGATGCGTTTGCCGGTCGCGTGCCGGAAGGCGTTGGCGATGGCGCCGGCGGCCGGGCCCTGGGCCGCTTCGGCGACACCGAGATAGGGAGAGCCCGGGTTGTCGACGATCTCCACTTCGATGCTGTCCGGCACCGCGCTGAAGCGCAGGATCGGATAGGCTGACCAGTCGGGGCTCAAGATCCGCGTCCTGTCGAAATGGACCGCCTCGTAAAGCGTCCAGCTCATCGACTGCAGAATGCCGCCCTCGGTCTGGTTGACGATCGAATCCGGAGCCACCGCCTCGCCGCAGTCGACCGCCGCGACTACATGCGAGATCGTGATCGCGCCACTGTCGCGGTCGACGTCGGCCTCCAGCGCGATGGCGAGATAGGCGGCGTGGTTCTTGTATTTGGCGAAGGCGAAGCCCCGGCCCCGGCCTTCCGGCAACGCATCCTTCGACCAGCCGAATTTGTCCGCCGTCACCTCGATCACCTTCCTGGCGCGCGGATCCTTCAGGTGACGCAGCCGGTATTCGACAGGATCGGCGTTCGCGGCCTGCGCGAGATCATCCATGAAGCTTTCGATGGAGAAGACGTTGCAATAGGCGCCGAGGCCGCGCAGCGAGGAGACGCGCACGGGCATGTCGGCGACGAAGTGCCAGTTCACGCGCTGGTTCGGCACATCGTAGAGCGGAATGGCGTTGCGGTCGCCATTGCCGAGCGGCGAGATCTGCAGCTTGGCCGGGTCGGGCGGGAAATGGCGGGCCATCAGCCGGCCCGCGATCAGCGACCCGGCCGAGCCCGGCCGCGTGCCGTGGCTGTTGCTCCACAGATCGTAATGCCAGCTGACGATGTTGCCGCTCCGGTCGAGCGTGGCGCTCGCCCTGGTCAGCATCGCCGGCCCGTAGGGTTCCCAAAGGTGCTCCTGGTCGCGCATCCACTGCACGCGCACCGGCTTGTCCGGCACTTTCTGCGCGATCAGCGCCGCGTCGGCCGCCGCGTCGTCGGCGCCATTGTGGCCGTAGCAGCCCGAGCCCTCGGTGTGGATGCAGCGCACCTTCTCCTCCGGCACGCCGAGCATCTGAGCGATCGCCTTGCGGTCGGGATAGACGCCTTGCGTATGCGTCCACACCGTCGTCAGCCCGTTGTCCAGCAGGGCCACCGCGCTCGACGGGCCGATCGAGCCATGCATCTGGTAGGCGCGCGTGAACTGCGCCTGCAGCGTCCTGGCGCCCGGCGCATTGTCGGCGCCAACCGAGGTCACAGTGCCGACTTCCGAGACGGATTTCTCCAGGAAGGACGGCAGGTTGTCCTGGTCCGGGAGCGCCGAGGTTTCCTGCCACTTCGCGACGGCGGCCATGGCGCGCATCGCCTTAACCGCCTGGAATTCCCGTTCGGCGACCACGGCGAGGAAATCGCCGTCGCGCACAACCGCTATCACGCCCTGCATCGCCTTGACGGCGACGTCGCCGAAATCGATCAGCCTGGCGCCGTAGCTCGGCGGCCGCACCACGCGGGCATGCACCATGCCCGGCGGCCGCATGTCCTGCACATAGGCATTGCCGCCGGTGACCTTGGCCGGGATGTCCACCCGCGCGAAGGGCTTGCCGATGGCGTGGTAGGTCGCGGGCGCCTTTAGCCTCGTGTCGGGCGCCGCGTCGACATGCAGGAAATCGGCCGCGACCAGCTCGCCATAACGCGCCGAAGCGCCGTTCGGCCCGACGATCCTGCCGGCCTCGGCCTTGAGCGCCTCGACCGGAGCGCCGAGCTTCTCGCTGGCCTTGGCGACCAGGATCTGCCGCACCTGCGCCGCGGCGTAGCGGATCGCGGTGCCGCTGTTCTGGATCGTCTGGCTGCCGGCGGTGTAGCCTTCATTCGGCGTCAGCGCCGTGTCGGCGGTGATCAGCTTGATCGCCGCCGGTTCCACCTCCAGTTCCTCGGCCGCGATCTGGCGCAGCGACGTCTTGGTGCCCTGGCCAAGCTCGGCCTTGCCGGTGAAGACGGTGATCGAGCCATCGGCATCGATGCGTATCCAGGCGTCGAGCGAAGGCGTGTCGGCCAGGCTGCCCGGCAGTTTCGGCTTGGCGGCCTCCGCGCCGGGCGTCGCCGGCGCTTCCTGCGCCTCGGCGGGGATGGCAAAGGATACCACCAGCGCGCCGGCCCCGGCCAGGAAGCCGCGCCGCGAGATGTCGGGAAGGTCAAGGCTCGGCGCGTTCATGACGCCCTCCCCACGGCCGTGGCCGGCGCCAGGCCGGCGGACTTGCCGCGCATCAGGTCGCGGGCGCGGGCGACCGCGCGCAGGATGCGCATATGCGTGCCGCAACGGCAAAGATTCGGCTCAAGCGCCTGCCTTATGTCGGCGTCGGCGGCGTCGGGCATCGCCTCGAGCAGCGCCTGCGCCCGCATCATCATGCCGGCGATGCAATAGCCGCATTGCGCCGCCTGCACCTCGATGAAGGCTTTCTGCATCGGACCGGGGTCGTCGATCGTACCCAGACCCTCGACCGTCCTGATCTCGCGCCCTTCCACCAACAGAGCCGGCGTCAGGCAGGAAAAGACTGCCTCGCCATCGACCATCACCGTGCAGGCGCCGCACTGGCCGAGGCCGCAGCCGAACTTGGCGCCGTTGAGCTTGAGATCGTTGCGCAGCACATAGAGCAGCGGCGTGGCCGGATCGATGTCGAGGTCATGCGAGGCGCCGTTGACGTTGAGCTTAACCATCAGTCCCTGGCTCCTACATTGTCCGGGCCGCGCTCGATGCCGTCGGAAGGCCGAACGCTGACGAGGTACTTTCCGTCGCGTGTGTCGGCGACCTTCGCCTTCGCATCAGCCCAGGCCGGCTTTTGCGCATAGGCCTCGCGCAGAAAGGCAAGCAGGTCCGCCACCTGGTCGTCGGTCAGCGTGGCGGCGAAGCCCGGCATGATCGGGCTCTGGCGTCCGCTTGCCGCCGGCAGGCCGTAGAGCACGACATTGATCGCGTTCTGCGGGTCGGGCACGGCAATCGTGCTGGAGAGATGGAAATCGATGCCGCCGAAGGGCTGCTGCCGGCCACCGTCGTGACAGATCGCGCAAGCTGCCTGGTAGATCACGGCGCCGCGGCTGGTCGGGCTGCCGGTGGCGGCGCTCACCGGGATCGGCGTGCCGCCCTGGTCGGTCGCGAGCTTCTTGCGGATCTCGGCGCTTCTCGCCACGCGCTCGAGTGCCGGCGGTCCCATTTGCGAGATCAGATAGGTGGCGATGGCGCCGATGTCGGCATCGGGCAGACGGCCGAGATTGCCGGTGACCTCGGCCATCGGGCCGTTGGCGACGCCATGATCGGCATGCCAGCCCTGCCGCAGATAGGCAAACAGGCTGTCACGCGTCCAGGGGATGGGCGCGGAGGACAGGCCGTTGAGCGCGAAGGCCTTCCAGCCCTCCGCTTCGCCGCCGGCCAGGCGAGCGCTCTGGAGTTCGGCGCCGAGCGCGTTCCGCGGCGTGTGGCAGGCGCCGCAATGGCCGAGCCCCTCGACCAGATAGGCGCCGCGATTCCATTCAGCGCCCTGCGAGGCGTCTTGCCGATAGACGCCCTTGTCGAAGAACAGAAGCTTCCAGCCCGCCAGCACCAAGCGCACGTCGAGCGGGAACGGTAAACGATTGGCGGGACGCCGGCTTTCCACCGGCCGGCGCGTCATCAGATAGGCGTAGAGCGCGCTGTTGTCCTCGTCGGAGACGAGGGTGAAATGGTCGTAGGGAAAGGCGGGATAGAGGTGGTTGCCCTCCCGGTCGACGCCCTCGCGCATGGCGCGGCTGAAGGCAGCCTCCGACCAGCGCCCGATGCCGGTGGCGGGATCCGGCGTGATGTTGGTGGAATAGATGGTGCCGAACGGCGTCGGTACGGCAAGCCCGCCGGCGAAGGATTTCTCGCCGGGCCTGGTATGGCAGGCGGTGCAATTGCCGACCGCGGCGAGCATTGCCCCTTTCTCGATCAAGGCCTGGTCAAAGGCGGTCCGCGGCGGCGGTTCGACCGGATCGATCGCCGGCTTCCAGGCATAGGCGAAGAAGCCGGCGGCGCAGGCCGCGACGACGATCAGAACACCCGCCAGGAAGCGCTTCAAGAAATGCCTCCGTTGCATGCGATGCCGCGAGCGCGCCGGAGGCCCGGCCATAGGATGCTTGCCGTCATCGGGCATGAACTAGGCGACGGGCCAACGCCGTCAATCGGCGGGAGCGCGAAATCGACCGGGGCCAATTGCATGGCTTCCCGATGCACGGGTGCCCATGTCAGCATCCCGGCGCACATCGTGCCGGACCATCGTCTTTGCCGGCCGAGCGCCTGCTTCTGTGAGCAGAAAGACACATTCGTCGAGAATTAGCACACACTGATAAGCCGGCTTTGATTGACAGGAAACGCCGGCATGACATCATCCAATGTGCATTTTCTGGAGAGCTTGGCATGAAGAAGATTTATGAGAAGCCTTCCCTGCTCAGAATGGGCCGGCTTTCGTCGATTACCGCGCAGGTCGTATCATCCACCCCACCGCCGCCATAAGTATTTCGGACGCCAGAACATCCTTCGTGGAAGCTTCATCGACGGCACCGATCGCCGTCGATGAAGAGTTGGATGGGACGGTGGCGAAAGAAGCCAAGATCATCGGAAGACAAACCGGGGAGTCTGGATCATGAAGAAGACATACGAGAAGCCGCGCTTGACCCGTAAAGGCAAGCTTTCAACGGTGACGAGTGGGACGGTATCCAATCCGCCCCTGAATTCCCCCATCGGTTGATGAAACGGGGCTCGCGGGAGCCCGAACCGAGGCAAGAACGATAAAGGTGGATTGCCTGTGGCGATCCGAGGCGGCGCGATTGACAGCGCGCCTTGCCCCAGCCTATGGCTTCCGCAGGGTTATTGGGGACATTTGCATCATGAAGAAAACCTACGAGAAGCCGACGCTCGCCAGGAAAGGCAAGCTTTCGGCCGTCACGGCGGCGAACAGCGGTTCGAAACCGCTGGTCTGACAGAGCTTCCACCTCCTTCGGTTGCGATTTGACGGGCGGGATTCGCCCAATCTGTTTGTTTTTCCCTATGGGAGGCCACCGTGAAGAAAACCTACCAGAAGCCTAGCTTTGCCAAGAAGGGCAAGCTTTCGGCAATTACGGCATTGAACAGCCCGTCCCTGGTTCGGTAGCCTTTTTCAATTCGCGTGCCCGACGGCGTTTGCCCGCCGGACAGCATCCCAGCTCGCGCCGGTTTCAGCGCGACAAGACCAGTTCATCCAGCACAAGCTGCCAACAATGCTTCGTGGAGACGCGCACGCGCGTCACCGCCTTGAGCATCGGGGCGTATTGCACCGGCGCCAGAGCAGACAGCACGACCTCGTCGCTCGCGACCAGGTCGTCGCCGAGCCAGCTTTCCACCAGCGCCACCTCGCCCTCTGCGCTCAGCCAGGCCACGGCCAGCATGATCGAATGGAAGCCGAAGGGTTCGGCCCGGCCGAACTCCGCCGGATGGCCGCTGCTGGTGTAGGTGGTGTAGCCACGCGAAAGACTGCCGTTGAGATAGCCCTCGCTGTCCTTGATGTAGAGGCTGGTCAGCGCGTTGAGGCCGCGCCAGTCGAGCCCGCCATGGCCGCTCGGCACTTTCTGGAAAGGCAGCACGGTGACATCGCCGAAGCCGATCGTCTCCAGCGCCGCGTCGGCGGCGAGCGCGCCGGGCCTGAGCTGGCCGAGATCAACAGGATAGGCGGAGAGCTTCAGGCGCCGCTCGAGGCCGGCACCGGAAATCGCCAGTTCGTCGGCCCCGAACGGCAGATCGAGGCGGAAGTCGCCCGGCGAAAGCGGCCTCGTCTCCAGCAGCCTGCCCTCGCAGACAAATGACAGCGTCGCCCCGGCCGCCGCCCTGCCGCGCACGAAGCGCGCCGGCGCAAGCCCGACCATCCCGGGCAAGGTCTCGCCGGCAAGCCCGGCGGGCGAGCCGGGCAGCGCGTCGAGCCGCATCGACTGGCTCTGATTGCCGGTGGTGACGCGCCATCCGGGCGGCACCGAGACATCGAACCGGTAGATGCCGGGCTTGCGCAGCAGGGCCCGGCGCTTCGTCGTCGACATCGGGAAATTGGCGAAGCCGCCATTGTTGGTGCGCAGCGCGGCGAGGAACGCCCCTTTCCCATCATAGGCGCGCACCATGATGCCGCCCATCGGCCGGTCGGCCTGGCCGAACCTGCCGTCGCCATCGACGTCCATGAACACGAAAGAGGAATAGTTGAGCAGCCCGCGGCTGCCGGTCCAGTCGGCGCGGGCCGCGTAGTCGCGTGCGGAGTTGGCGCTGCCCTGCGCCTTGCGCCGCTTGCGGCGATGGTGCAGGGCAAGCGCGATCAGGGCAATGGCGCCGGCGAGGACGAGCAAGCCGATAAGGGCAATGAGGGCGTCAGCCATGGCGGGGCGATGGCGCTGCGAAAACGTGCGAAATCATGAGCATGTCGTCTGAACCCCCGATCAGATGGTTTCGCAAACTAGCGTGGGATGTTGTTGGCGCACAACGGGTGACGGGGGTGCGTGTCGCGGAGACGTCGGCGTGGCAGCACCCCCCTCTGTCCTGCCGGACATCTCCCCCTCAAGGGGGGAGATTATGCTCTCGATCGGTTTCGCCAATCGCCAAAGTCGCAGCGGGACCGCTGGCGGCGAAGCTGCCAATCTCCCCCCTTGAGGGGGAGATGGCCGGCAGGCCAGAGGGGGGTGCGCGGGAACTCGGCCGCGCGCATTATGGCATCACCCCAGTTCCACCCAAACAGGCGCGTGGTCGCTGGCGCCATCCTCGCCCCTCACCTCGCGGTCGATGCCCGCCCCCTTCAGCTTCCGCGCCAGCTTCTTCGACAACAGGATGTGGTCGAGCCTGAGGCCCGCGTCGCGCGGCCAGCGGTTCCGGCGGTAATCCCAGAACGTGTAGAGCGTCTCCTTCGGGAAGGCCTTGCGCAGCGCGTCCGTCCAGCCCTGATCGATCAGCGCGGCGAAAGCAGCGCGGCTCTCAGGCTGCACCAGCGCGTTGTCGTCATAGGAGCGCGTGGCGTAGATGTCGCGCGGCTCGGGCACGATGTTGAAGTCGCCGGCCAGCACCACCGGCAGGCCGGTGTCGAGCAACTGTTCGGCATGCACGGCGAAGCGCTCGTGCCAGGCGAGCTTGTAGTCGAATTTCGGCCCCGGTTGCGGGTTGCCGTTCGGCGCGTAGAGGCAGCCGATGACGATGCCATCAACCGCCGCCTCGATGTAGCGCGCCTGCCGGTCGGCATCGTCGCCGGGCAGCGCATCGCGGGTCAGCACCGGCTCGGCGCCGCGCGCCAGGATGGCGACGCCGTTCCAGGTTGGCTCGCCCTTCCACACCGCGCCATAGCCGGCATTGGCGAGCCGGGTCAGCGGAAACTGGGTGTCTCGGGATTTCAGTTCCTGCAGGCAGACGACATCCGGTTTTGCTTCGGCGAGCCAGGCGAGCAGGTTTTCCAGGCGGCTGTTGATGTTGTTAATATTGAAGGTGGCGAGTTTCATCCGCCGCCTCTCGGTTCGTCATCCTCGGGCTTGACCCGAGGATCCATGCCGTGACGCATGCCATAGGGTGCGGCGGAGCAGAATTCTGCACCGTTGCAATGCTCGAAAGTCACGGCATGGATCCCAGGGTCTGCGCGCGTCGCTTCGCTCCTTGCTCCGCCCTAGGATGACGAAGCCGAGGGCTGCGCCAGCCTGGCCTTGATCGTCTCGGCCACCGTCTTCAGGTGATCGGCCGTCGAGAAACCTGAGATCGCCTTGCGCGGCTTCAAGTCGTGGTCGCCGTCTTCCAGCCAGATCACCTCGATGGCCGGGGAAAGGCCGTAGGTCGCGACCTCGTCCTTCGTGCCGAATTCGTCGCGCGTGCCCTGGAAGATCAGTGTCGGCGTCTCGAGGCCGATCAGATGTTTCGTCCGCAGTTGCTCGGGCTTGCCCGGCGGGTGGAAGGGATAACCGAGGCAGACCAGCCCGGCGATCTCGCCCTTGGCGAACATCTCGTCGGCGACCATCGAGGCGACGCGGCCGCCCATCGACTTGCCGCCGATGATCAGCTTGCCGGTCACTCCCCTGACGCGCAGGTCGACGATCGCCTTGATGTATTCCGGGTTCACCGTCTCGGCGCGCGGCGGCGGCTTGCGGTGCCCATAGCGGCGCGCCGCCATGTAGTGGAACTCGAAGCGCGCGACCTGGAAACCGGCCGCTGCGAGCGCCTTGGCGGTGGCGGTCATCGAAGGCGAGTCCATCGAGGCACCGGCGCCATGGGCGAGGAGGATGGTGACAGGAGCGGTGTCGTCGCCGTCGAAGAGGAAGGTGGTCATGGGGCGGGCTTTCCGGAAAAGCCGAGTTCCGTCACACCCCCCTCTGCCCTGCCGGGCATCTCCCCCTCAAGGGGGGAGATCAGCTGCCGCGTCGGCCTTCGCCAATCGCCAGCGTAGGAGAACAGGCACGGCGCCAAAGCTGCCAATCTCCCCCCTTGAGGGGGAGATGTCCGGCAGGACAGAGGGGGGTGCTCAAGCGCGAACATCTCTCTCGCCTGCCTCGTGCATATCCACGAATTGAATCCCCTTCTGCGCAGTCCGCGCCCATTCCGAATCCGCGTCGAGCTCCAGATAACGCACCCACAATCGGCGCGCTTCCGCCAGATTCCCAGCATCGAACTCCAACCTAGCCAGGTTGAACACCGGGTCGGCGTAGCCCTTGTCCAGCGCGATCGCCTTCTGCAGGTGACGCCTTGCCGAGGCAACCTTGCCCTCGTCGCTCATCAGCCCGGCGAGGTTGAACCAGGCTTCGACGAAGCCCGGATCGAGCTTGATCGCGCGGGCATAGTCGTGCGCGGCTTCGGCTATGCGGCCGGCGCCGCGCAGGCAGTTGGCGCGGTTGAAGGCGGCGATGGCGTCCCTGGGGTCGATCGCCATGCAGCGCTGGTAGAGCGCGGCCGCATCGTCGTGGCGCTCCTCCTCCTCCGCGGCTTCCGCCTCGGCGAACAGTTCCTCCAGCGTGTCGTCTTCCGGTGAGCCGAGATCGAACAGGAGCTGGCCGTCGAGCTCGCTCCGGCCTTCGTCGAGATAGATGGCGTCGGGGCGGCCATGCTGGGAGCCGAGATTGAGCGACTTGGCGGTGAGCGAGGCGACCGGGCCGGAACGGTGCACCGAGCGCGCGATGGCGCCCCAGCTCGCGCCGCTGGCGATAAGCCCGGCATATTTGCGGGCCAGGATCAGGTCGCGGAAGGAATAGGGCTCGGCGTCATGCTCGAAGGCGTCGAACAGCGACAGCATGTCGAGATCGGCGCCGGCAAGGCGCGACTGGTCGATGAGCGACTGCCGCGACAGCGACGAGGCGTCGGGCGCCTTCATCAGGCCGAGCAGGCGCAGGAAACCGTTCTCGCTGGTGAGCTGGCGGCCGGCCTCGCGCTCGGCTTTCGCGCGGCGCTCGATCTCGGCATCGCCCGTCCGGCTCGTCGCGGCCTTCGCCAGCAAGGCGCGGCCGAACACGACATGAGAGGTGCGGCGGGTGACGCCGCGCCTCAGCTCCGCGTGACGGCGCTCGACCTCGCGCGCGGCGAGCCGCAGCGGAAAGGCGGCCAGCGCGCCAACGACGCCGAAGACGGCGCCGGGGACGATGACTGGCGCGTTTGCGCCCGTCACTTCTTGCTCTTGCCGACGGCCTTCAACAGGTTCGCCTTCAGCGGGTTCTCAGCCGCGCCGCCACCGGCGGCCACTTTTTTGGCGGGCTTGGCCGGCGCTTCCTCGGCCTTGCTCTTCGACTTGGCCGGGGGCTTCGCCTGCTGCGACAGGGACGCCTTCAGCGCATCCATGAGGTTGATGACGTTGCCGCGCTCGGGTGCCGCCGCGATGATCGGCTTGTGACCTTTCAGCTTCTCGCGGATCATCGCCATCAGCGCCACTTCGTAGCGATCCTCGTAGTTCTTCGGATCGAAGTGGGTCTCCTTCTGCTTGATCAGCGCCATGGCGAGATCGAGCATTTCCGGGTCCGGCTTGCCGGCCGGGATGTTGCCGAAATATTCAGTCGTGCCGCGCACTTCGTTGGGATTCCTCAACGTGCAGACGAACATGCCGTTCTCGCGCGCACCGATCGTCACCACGCGCTCGCGGCTGGAGAGCACGAGCCGTGCGATGGCGAGTTTGCCGGATTTGCGCATCGCCTCGCGCAGCACCGCGAAGGTTTCCTCGGCCATGGCGCCGTCGGGCGCGAGATAATAGGGCGCGTCCTGGTAGATGACATCCACCTCGCCTTCGTCGACGAAGGCCTCGATGTTCATCGTGTGGTTGGATTCGATCCGCACCGCATCGAGGTCGGCGTCATCGATGATGATGTACTGCTTGTCCTCATATTCGTAGCCGCGCACCAGGTCCGAGCGCTCGACCAGCCCAAGCTCGGGATCGACCGGCTTCATGTTGATGCGGTTGTGGGTCTTCTTATGCAGCTGGTTGAACGAGATGCGCTCGCTTGCGCTGGTGGCCGGATAGAGCCGGACCGGACAGCTGACGAGGCTGAGCTTGAGGTAACCTTTCCAACTTGCCCTGGGCGCCATGATGAACTCCTACGCGGCCATGCACTGACAGTTACATTTGCGTTGGAGCATGATCCTGCCTTCGCGATCATGCTCCCTGCAGCGCTTCGTCCGGAGGACGAATGAAGCTGCGGAAATCCTACACCGACCCCTGATGGTAATGGCAAATTGCTGACGAAGTGTTTTTGGAGGTCGGCGGGAGGATAATTCAAATTGTAGGAAGCGTCGATGGAGATGGAATGAGACGCTGGCGATGGCAGAAGGCCTCGACATCTCGTCATTCTAGGGCGGAGCAAGGAGCGGAGCGACGCGCGCAGACCCTAGAATCCATGCCGTGACATTGGCCGTAGAATGCAACGGTCCAGAATGGCCGCTGACGACAGTGCCAGTTAACATCCCTGCATGACCGACTACGTTATTGAAGCGTTGGCCACGGCAATGGAAGATCGAACTCATCGAGAAAACCAATCCCGAATGGTTCGAGCTGTTTCGCGGGATTGGCTGGTGAACGTTCTGCGCGGTAATGGCTCTCCACCGTCGCGGCATGGATTCTAGGGTCTGCGCGCGTCGCTTCGCTCCTTGCTCCGCCCTAGAATGACGAAGTCGAGGGCTCCGGCCCTCATCCGCAGGCTACCGCCCCTCCGCCACCGCCGGCAAATCCCGCGCCGCCTCGTCGATATCCGCCCAGGGATCGCCCGACGTCTCCAGCAGCCCGGGCAGAGAGGCGTAGTTCAGGTCCTCGGGCGCGTCGATCGCCTCGAGGTCGGTCCAGCTCACCGGCGTCGAGGCCGGCAAATTGGTACGGGCGCGCAGCGAATAGGGGGCGGCGGAGGTGTGGCCGCGGGCGTTGCGGTGGAAGTCGATGAAAATGCGCTTCTTGCGGTTTTCCTTGCCCATGGTGGTGGTGAAAGTGTCGGGCGCGCTTGCCGCCAGCAAGGTCGAAATGGCGCTCGAGGCCTGGTGCAGCTTCTTCCAGTTCTGCTTGCGCGTCACCGGCACGGTGATGTGGATGCCCTTGCCGCCGGAGGTTTTCGCGAACGGCACAAGGCCGAGGCTTTCCAGCCCGGCCTTGATGTGGACGGCCGCCTCCACCACCTCGCGCCACGAGATCCCCTCGCCCGGGTCGAGGTCGAAGACGATCTGGTCGGGCTTGTCGAGCTTCTGGC
>NZ_JANINM010000493.1 GCF_024509055.1 Mesorhizobium sp.
CGTTCTTGGCGCGGCCGCGGCCGTAGCCGAGATACTGGAAATAGAGGCTCTTCAGAGTAGAACGCGGATAGTAGACCATCTGCGTGCCGCCGCTCATCCAGATGCGGTAGCCGGCCTGGCGCAAACGATAGTCGAGCTCGGCGTCCTCGTTGTGGCTGAAGGTCTCGTCATAGCCCCCCACAGCCCTGAAGGCAGCGATGCGCATCAGCGCATGATGGCCATGGTCGACCCATTCGCCGGCAGACAAGTGCCTGTGCTTCGACCCGCCGGTGCCGAGCTTGGAATTCTGAGCCGCCGCGACCGCCTTCTGCACGGCGCCGGTGCCGCTGGTCAGCATCGCGACGACCACCGAATCAGCACCGGTGGCTAAAGCCTCTTCGACCAGCCGGTCGCAGTAATCGGCGGGATAGCCGCCATGGGCGTCAATGCGGATGAGGTAGTCGGCGCTGTCGCCGAAGGTCGCGACCGCCAGGTTGATGGCAGCGCTCTGGATGCGTTTAGGGTTGGCCAGCAGGACGACATTCGGGTCCTGGGCCGCGAGCTTTTCGACGATGGCTTGAGTGCCGTCAGTGCTGCCGCCATCGGCGACGACGATGCGAGCGCCAAGCCTTGCCGCAGCCGGCCGCAATTGTTCGAGCAGCCCGCCGATATGCGCCGCCTCGTTGAGGCAGGGAATGACGATCAGGGTCGATGCGGTGGCCTGCGTCATCGGCTTTTTGTCCATACTCATTCTACGCTGCAGCCTGGTTCGCGAAGGCGGCAGGGGCGACCGCTAGGTCGCGCAGCTTGTCGACGAAGGCCATGCAGTCGCTGCGATCGTAGCTCCAGGTTCTCGGATTGCGGGCCAGCACCCTTGATTTCAGGCGGCGAAACCGATCCGGATCCATCCGGCCAAGCATTGCTTCGAGGCCCTCAGGCGTCGCTTCAGACAGAAGCACGCCGATGTCCTGATGTTTGAGGAATCGCCCGGTTTCAGTACCGGCCATGGAGATCGGCACGGCGCCGAATCGGCAGCCTTCGTAGAGGCGGTTGGGCAGCAGCCATTCGGAATTCTGGCCGTGCTCGAAGAAATCGATCGCCCAGGAGAAATGCACCTCCCGGTAGATCGCCGCCATGTCCTCGGGATTGCGGTAGGGCCCGCGAAAGGAAAGCCACGGCTCGGCCTCGACGAAGCCGTGAAAATCCGCGAACTCCGAAAGCGCCGGGCGCCCCCTGAGCACGACCTCGAAGCGCCCACCCTGGCGGCGGCTGAACTCGGCCAGGAGCTCCAAGGAGCGGCGGCACCGCAAAGCGCCGAACCAGCCGATGCGCCATGGTGGCGCGTCGGGACTGTCGGCTTTTACCCTGTCGTCCGGCGTAACCGGGGCGACGTCGAAATATTTGTTCTCGACCAGCTCGATCGGCGCGGCGACCTGCCCGAACGGCTCGAAGTAATTGGCGACAAAGGCCGGCGAGCTGGTGACCAGCAGCTTCACATCGCGGGCGAGATGACGCTCGGCGCCGCGCAGCGTCCTGCCGACGAAATCATTGCGCAGCACCAGGCGGTGAATGTCGAGGCATTCATAGACGATGGGCACGCCTGCCCCGAGCGCGGCATTCGCGCGGCGGGCAAGCGCCAGCATTTCGAGGTTGCGCGCGATGATGAGATCGGGCCTCGGCATGGCGCCGAGCTTGGCGCCGATCGATACCGCCGCCTTGGCGACCGCACCGATTCGCTGCGCGAATCGGCCGTCGCGCGTCGGGCCAAGATCGACCGGCTCGAGCCCCTCGATCTCGGCAATCGGATTGGTGGTCCGGCGGAAACCCGCCAGGGTTATCCTGGCGCCGCCTGCCTTGAGCATGTTGACCCGCCGGCGCACCGCCGGGTCGGATACGTCATGCACAAGGTACAAGACATGCAGCATGAAACTCGACCGCTGTTGGGCCCACCCAAGAGGATGCTAGTACAGCTTTTGCTGCATCGCAACATTTTTGGTGCGGCGTTGCAAAACTGACAAATGGTTTGCGCCGCACAAACAAGGCCCACTCAACTCAGCGTGAGCCGTCTGGCGAGTCCTTTCGCCGCGGCGACGCCCTCAAAGCATCTTTTTGTTCGCGACAGGCGGGTTTTTAGGGCCTTCAGGCAGTCCGATCCGGATCCCAAGGCGATGATGAGCAGGGTAAACTATCGGTTAAAGATTGTATTGCACCGCAGCAAAAAAGGTTTTTAAATGGCGCCGCAATGTTGGGAATGAGAATGTGGCTTGGGGGTCCGCGCTTTCATTTGGTTGCGGTGCGGTATAGAAGATTTGCGGTCGTTCGGCGGCGATAGTTCACGTCGCGAAGGCCCTGCATGCCACTGGTTTGAAGACGAGTGGGGTGAAGCTTGGCTAAGTCTCTCCGTATTGCCGTCTATGACGACAGGTATCCGACAAATTTCGTGACGCCGCGGGCGTCGAGACACAGGATCGTCCGCAAGCGGTTCCTGCCCCTCAACCTTGTCTCGTCGAAGCTGGAAGGCGTGACGCTCATAGACCCGACGCCGCCTGCCGATCTGGTGCATGCGTTCAACCGCATCCCGCTCAACGCCTCGAAGTTCGTCATTTCGTTCGAATCGCACCTTCCGAGGCAGTTCGCGCTCAACAAGCAGGGGCGTATGGCCCGCTACATGAGGTCGCGGATTGCCGGCCCCGGCTGCCGTCGCATCATTGCCCTCTCGCATTTCGCCCGCAGGTGCTTTCTGGACCAGCACGCCGACAATCCCGATCTCGCGCTGCTGACGGACAAGCTGATCGTGCGCCATCCCAACATCGTGGTCCCGGCCGTCGAGGACGCGATGGCGGACAACAATGCCGAAGAGCTCATCCTGACATTCGTTGGCGCCCATTTCGGCCGCAAGGGCGGCTGCGTGGCGGTCAAGATCGCCGAAAAGGCGATCGAGCGGAACCTGCCGATCCGGGTAAACATCGTTTCAAGCCTGCAGGTCGGCGGCTATATATGGACCGATCCGACGAGCACTGGCTTCTTCGACCCCTACATCAAGCTGCTCGGCCTGAAGAACGTCCAGCACCACGGCGCGCTACCCAACGAAGCGGTGCGGCAAATGCTGCGCAATTCGCATTTCGGCGTTCTTGCCACTTTCGGCGACACCTTCGGCTATTCGGCGCTGGAATCGATGTCAGAGCACACGCCGGTCCTCGGTACCAGGGTCTGTGCCTTGCCGGAGTTCCTGGAAGATGGCGTCAACGGAATTTCACTGCCCGTGAAGCTGAACGAGGTTGGCGACTGGTGGAGCCCTGGGTATGACTTCCGCGGCGACCAGGACTATGCGCAATATTTCCGCGACGAGGTCGAACGCCTCGCCACCGAGGCCATCGACCGGCTGGCCATTTACATAGGGCAGCCGAAACTGATGGCGCCGCTGCGGCGCGAGGCCCGCCGAACCGCGGAGGTCATGTTCGGATCTGAGCCGGCTGGCAATTTTCTCGATGCTCTTTACGAGCGCGTGGCCTTGGAGCGTACGAGGGACCCGGCACAGCTAGATCCGGCGCTCGACACTTCCTCTCCACGGTCGCTGCCGCCCGTTTCCGGTTCGCGAGGCGCCACGAGGCAGCCCCCTGGCGGGCCGGTCGCTTCCGCGGCCTGACCAGCACAACCCGCTACATCGCGCCCCTAGCCAGCCCAGGCTGGAAGGCGTTCGAACCGTCAGCCGCCACTGTCGTTCTGCAAATCGTAAAATTTTGCTGCATTGCAACAATTTTGATGCGGCGTCGCAAAAATTGCCATATCGTTGGCGCACACTTCGATGCTGGACGGGGCATTTCGGTACTCAACGACGGTCAGGTTCTCGGAACTTGAACGTGCGAAAGTCAGGAATCCTGAATTTGCAAGCCAGTGCATTCGATCCGCCAGAAGGCTCCCTTCGCAAATCAGTCGGACGTGGCGCCGTCGTAACAGCCCTAGCGCAAGGCGTGCGCGTGGCGACGCAGATGGTCTCCGTCATCGTGCTTTCGCGCTTGCTGTCGCCGCAGGACTTCGGCGTGATCGCGATGTCCGCGCCGGTGCTTGCCTTTATCGCGCTGTTCCAGGATTTCGGCCTGACCCAGGCGACGATCCAGAAGACCGGCATCCGGGACGAAGAGGTCAACTACCTTTTCTGGGTCAATGTCGCGGTGAGCGCGTTGCTGGCCTGCGTGCTTGCGGGCTCCGCTCCCCTGGTCGCCGCTTTCTACGGCGAGCCGCGCGTGACGGGCCTCGTCGCCGCTTTCGGCCTGCAGATCCTGGCCTATGGTCTCGGCGCCCAGCACGTGGCCCTGCTGACGCGCCGCATGGAGTTCACCCGGCTGGCCATCATCGACATCGCCAGCGCCGTCACCGGTGTCGGCGTCTCGATCGCCTGGACCTTCATCGACCGCTCCTACTGGGCGCTTTTCGCCGGCACGCTGGCGGCCGCGGTGCTGCCGACGCTCTGCTACTGGGCTTCCTCGCGCTGGCGTCCCAGCTTTCCACGCAGGGTCGACGGCATCGGCGCACTGATCAATTTCGGCGCGGGCATCACGGGCTTCAACTTCGCCAACTTCTTTGCCCGCAACCTCGACAATGTGCTGATCGGCAAATATTGGGGCGAGGCGCAACTCGGGCTCTATGACCGCGCCTATAAGCTCCTGCTTTTCCCGCTGAGCCAGATCACCAACCCGCTGGCCAAGGTCATGGTGCCGGCGCTTTCACGGCTGAAGGACGAGCCGGATCGCTACCGCAGCGCCTATCTGCGCGTCATGCCGCTGATCCTTCTGGTGGCGCTTCCGGGCGTCGCCTTCGCCACCGCCATGTCGGACCGACTCATTCCCTTCGTGCTCGGCGAGCAATGGCGGGGGAGCGCGCCGATCTTCCTGGCACTGGGCTTTGCCGGCCTGCTGCAGCCGCTCAACAATCCGGCCGGATGGCTCTTCGTCAGCCAGGGACGCTCGGGCGACTTCATGCGCTGGGGCATCATCACTGCCGTCACCTCGGTGCTGGCCTTCGCCATCGGCCTACCCTACGGCGCGTTCGGCGTCGCGGTCGCCTATGCGATCAGCGAGTATCTGAGGACGCCTTTCCTGTGGCTCTATGTCGGGAAGACCGGACCGCTGCGGGCGAGCCACGTGTTCCAGGGCGCTTTTCCTTTCGTACTCGGCGCGCATCTGGCCTTGGCCGCCGTCTGGCTCGCCAAGCCGATGCTGGCAGCGCCGCCGGTCGTCGCGCTGGCTGCCGGCGCAGCGCTCTCCTACGCCGTCACCATTCTCGTCGCGCTTGCCTTCGGCACCGGCCGGGAGGCGCTGCGCGAGGCATTGAGGCTGATCCCGGCGCGCGGGTTCTCGCCCGCTCCGAGCGAAGCGAAATGACGATGCCGGGCGCAACGACGCGCACATCGCCGGCGTTCAGTCCGCGGTACTGCCGATCTCAGAACAGGGACAACGCATGAACTACCGATCGATCTCAGACATGAACGACGCAATCGTGCGGAATTTGCATCGGTTGCCGCGCGACATCGACCTGGTCGTCGGCGTGCCGAGAAGCGGCATTCTCGCCGCCACGCTGGTCAGCCTGACGGCGAATATCCCGATGACCGATCTCGACAGTTTCCTGGCCGGCAGGCTCTACACGTCCGGGCTCACGAAGCGCTGGGCAGGACTCGACCGGCAAACCTCGGAGATGCGCAAGATCCTGGTGATCGACGACAGCATCATCGGCGGCACCGCGATGCGCGACGCGCGCGAGAAGGTTGCCGCCAGCGGCATCGAGGGCGACTTCATCTTCGCCGCCGTGTTCGGGCTGTCGCTGCAGCACGAGGAAACTGACGTCGTCTTCGAAGTGGTGCCGCATCCCAGGATGTTCCAGTGGAACTTCATGCACCACGTCTTCCTCGAACAGTGCTGCGTCGATATCGACGGCGTGCTCTGCCTCGACCCGACCGAAGAAGAGAACGATGACGGGCCGGCCTACGAGAAATTTCTCGCCGGCGCGCGGCCGTTGCTCGGACCGACCCGCAAGATCGGCTGGCTGGT
The DNA here is from genome assembly GCF_024509055.1 of Mesorhizobium sp. Classification (GTDB taxonomy): domain Bacteria; phylum Pseudomonadota; class Alphaproteobacteria; order Rhizobiales; family Rhizobiaceae; genus Mesorhizobium. The sequence goes on from NZ_JANINM010000493.1 coordinate 6,024, forward strand.
GACGAGCCGGCTGGAGAAATACCGCAAGCTGACCGAGGCCTGGCTCGAGGAACACGGGATCAGGTACGACCATCTCGTCATGCTCGACCTGCCCAACAAGGCCGAACGGCAGCGGCTCGGCGCGCATGGCAGCTTCAAGGCAGGCTTCTACCGCAAATCGGACGCCATCCTGTTCATCGAGAGCGAACACCAGCAGGCGCTAAACATCGCCGAACTGTCGGGCAAGCCGGTGCTGTGCGTCGAAACCAACGTCGTGACCTACCCCAACGCGCTGTCGCTGCCGGCGCTCGAGCAGGCTGCCCGCAACCTTCCGACCCGCCTGAGACAGGTCAATTCGCCCGGCGGACGCAAGGCAGTGGCCAAGAAAATGGCCCGGTTGCTGCTCGGCGAGCGCGGCTACGAATCGGTGAAGAACCGGGTCAGGCGACCGGCCTGACCCGCCCGCCAAGCCGCAGGCACATCTTCTGGTCCTTTTGTCATGCAACGCTCAGTCCAATCGAAACGAACGACCCTTGAAGACCCTATCACCCATTGGGGGGCTGCAATCGGAGATCGGCTATGAACATCACACGCAGAAAAATCCTGGCATCGCTTGGTGTTTCAGTGGCAGTGCCGCTGCTTGCCGGACGAGCCCTGGCGCAAACCGCCGCCGAGCAAGGAGCAAAGCCCGCGCCCGGCCCGCTTCCCGACTGGTCGAAGGTCAAGCTTCAGCTCTGGAAGTATGAGAACCCCTTCGTTCCCTCGCAATGGAACGAACCCAAGCTCGGCGGTTACGGTTGGAAAGGCGAGAACGTCAAGATCGTCAACGGCGAACTTCAGCTGACCGTCAGCGAGAAGGCCTCGGCGCAGGTCATCACCGGCGGCAAGTCGTCGGACGCTTCATCGGCACGCTGGGAAGTGGACGTCACGTTGCCGAAGATGAGGCCCGGGCTTATCGCCGCCCCGCTGTGGACGTTCAACGACAAGGCCCATGAGGAAATCGACTTCGAGGTCGTCGGCACGAAAGGGCTGCAGCTCACCGTCTTTGCGAGTGTGAACAACCAGCACAAGAGCGTGTGGGTCAAATGGATCGAGCTCGGGGACCTGTCTGGCAAGCGCTACCGGCTCGGCATCGAATATGAGGCGGGCAAGCGTGTTGCCTTCCTGATCAACGGCAAGGAAGCCGCTGTCGTGACGCCCGCCGATACGACCGGCGGCGCCTTCCCGGACAAGCCCATGAAGCCCTATTTCGATCTGTGGGTCGCGGCGGGGTCCGTGATGGACCCGCGCTGGGCCGGGCAATGGGAGCCGATGGCGCCCAGCGACAAACTGGTCATGACCATTCACGGCTACAAGAGAACCGATTTGTCCTCGTGAGGCTGGCATCGTAAGCCGGGCGCATTCCGCGTCCGGCTGCGGTGCTATCCGTCTACGCGACGCGGCGGACGCGCTGTCCTGCCGCCCTGTCGAGCAAGGAAAAGAAGGTTGCGAACTGGCGCTCCGGATCGAGTTCCGGACGCCGGGAGAAAGCATGCGCCTCGGCCGAGAGCCGATCGTACTCCTCGCGGTCGTTCCAGAGCCGCCTGACCGCCGCGACCCAGTCCGCGAGCGGCGCGTCGTAGTCGAGCACCACACCGCCCGGACCGATCGCCTCCGGCAGGCCGCCGCGCCGCGAGCCGACGACGGGAATGCCGCTGCAATGGGCCTCCGACGCAACGCGGCCCCAAGCTTCTTCCCACTTGCTCGGGGCAAGCAGGATTTTCGTGCGCCCATAGACCGTCTTCATGTCGTTGGTCCGGTTTTCCAGCCTGACGTTCGGGAGGGGCGCGATGGCCTTATCGACCCGGGCGCGATGGTCCTCGTCCAGCTTCCAGCTTTCGACAAACAGGAACGGAATCTCCGGGCAAGCGGCGGCGATCTTCACCGCGAGGTCGAAGCCTTTTTCCTCGTAGGGATTGATCATGGTGACGAACTCGCCGGTCGTCGGCGTGCAGTAGACGGCTTGGTTTATGGTCGGCGGCAGCACGATCGAATCGATGTCGAATTTTGCCTTGTAGGTGCGCGCCGTGAATTCGGAATTGGCGATGAAAAGCGCCGAGTGCAATTCGCGCGGATCGCCAGCCAGCTCATGGAATTCGACGTTGTGAAGATAGACGACCAGCGGCACGCCCTCGGCGTGAAGCGCCTTCCCGAGCAGGACCGACTTGTGGCACTGCACGACGGCGACGTTGGGCCTGGTCTTCTCGACAGCGAAGCGGGCCGCCTCCCATGGGAACCAGGCGCGCACCACCGGATAGCCGGGAAAATTGTCGATGACCGCCGGCTGCCGCAGCAGCTTCATCTTGGCACGCGCCTTGAGGCCGAACATGCCGTCGCCGAACAGCGAGGCGAGCACCGATGCCTGGTGGCCGTGCCTGTTCAGTTGCCCGACCAGATTGTGGGTGTTGGATTGCACGCCGCCGGTAAACTCGGGAATGTACCCGTTGCCGCTTGCGAAAAGCACTTTCATCGATCGGCTCCTGGTTCGATCCGGCGGACAGGCTGGCGCTCAATTGCGACAGGCAGGCGACGGTCAGCTTGCATCGCGCAACGACGGAAGCTTGGAGGTCATTGCCTGGTACAGGCGGCCGACCGAGGCTGACAGCGACAACGCCGAGTATTCGCGCCACAGCTTCGATGCGGGAACGAGCTTTCCCGCCTTCAAATCCCGCGCGAGAAAATGGGGGAACGAGTGCATGTACTCCTTGAGTATGTCCACCTTCAGCGCTCCCGGTTTCCACGCCTTGACAGCCGAAACGAATTCGTCGGCCGGCGCGGATGCCAAACCGGTGTCGTAGGCTTCGAAGGTGCGTCGCACGATGGCGCGCTCCTTGTCGCTCAAGCCTGTCTTTCCGGCGCGCTCGGCGAGCAAGGCATAGCGCCGGATGTCTTCGGCGGCGTGATGCCACATCCCCTTCCTGGCCATGATGCTTGAACGCTGCAGCAGCGCCTGCATCTCGAGATCCGGGGTCCTGTCCAAGGACTGCTCCGAGCGATCGAGATACTCATGGAGATCAACCGAGCTGTAGATCTCCTCCATGATCATGCGGTCGTAAGAGCCCCAGGCCTTGACCCTGTTGGCATAGGAAATCACGACCTTAGTGCTGCCCCGCACCATGTCGTGCTGGCGCTGGAAGAACATGATGCCGTCGACCCTGACGGCTTTGAACCGGCGCGCGAGCCTGAGCATCATCTCGTAGTCCTGCGACCGGACCAGCGCCTCGTTGAAGCCCCCCACCTCGTCGTAGCATTTGCGGCGCACGAGCAGGCCCGGCTGATGGACATGGCAGTATTCGAGGTGGGATGGGAAAAAGTTGTCCTGGCCGACATGCCCGAAGGCGACGATTTCGTAATCCTGATCTTCGATCTGCGGCGAGCGCTGAAAACGCGCATACTCGCCAAAGGCGAAATCGGCGGTCGGCTCCCGCTCGAACGCCGCCAGGAACCGCTCCAGCGCCGTCGGATGCGCGACGTCGTCGTCGTCGAAAATCCAGACGAAATCGCCCGTGCAATGCTTCAGGGCGAAATTCAGCGCGGTCGACTTGCCGCCGTTCTCCTTGCGGTAATATTCAACTGGCGCGCCGAAAGCTGCCGCCACCGTGCTGGTGTTGTCCGTCGAACCATCGTCGACAATGAGGATCTGATCCGGCGCCACCGTCTGCCGGAGCAGGCTGCCGATCGATTCGGGCAGGAACTTCTCCCGGTTGAAGGTCGGGACGATAACCGTGACTGTCGGTCTCTGCTTGGCAGTCATTGATGATCTCACTCCAGAATTCGGAATTCGGTGGCGCCGATCTCAAGCATCCTGCGGCTCCAGATTGGCGAAGGGATTGGCGCATGGATGCCAGCCGGTGAACCGGATCGGGTCATTGGGCGAACTGCGCCAGGCATAGTCTGTCAGCATATGGAACTCGGCGATGACCCAGCGGTCGAAGTGGCGCAGATCGCGACGCTTCTGCCTCGGCAGCAGCTGACGCGCCTCGCCCAGTTTCACTGTCTCGGCCACCGTAACCGCGCTCGCCAGCTTGCCGTTCGGGAATATCCATGGGTTGCGGTTGCGGAATTCGAGCACGAACTGCTGCAGATGCTCGATGCGCATGTTGAGCGGGCCGAAATATCTTTCCAGGGTGACACGGACGAGGTCCTCGTCCGAAAGCGACGATATGCCGGCCGCGGCAATGCCGGTCGAGGCAATTCCGCCGGCAACGATGGCGAGGGCTGTGCGGCGCGTGACCTTCATCGACCTCTCCTTCAAGCCAGCCGGCTCGCGGCGCGCAGGGAAAGAGCGGCGGCGGTCAGGCTCGGGTTGGCGCAGGAACAGCTCGGATAGGTGCTGGTGCCGACGACCACGAGGTTCCTCAGCTGGTGGTGGATCATGTCGCGGTCGACCACCGAGTCGGCCGGACCCGTGCCCATCCGCAAGGTGCCCTGCACATGCGATTCGGTCGGCCGGATGCCGCGATCGAATATCCTTTCGACCGGTAGAGGCTTGAGCAGTTCCGGCAGCCTTTCGAGCGCCTTGGCCATGCCGTTGACGGCGTAATCGGATGCACCCCTGAAGTTGACGAAGGCGTTCCCCTCCTCGTCCAGGACGACGCGGTTTTCCGGATCGAGCAGGTTTTCGGTGACGACGACCAGCGGCAGCACCTGCCGGTGCCGATCTTTCTCGGCCCGCATGCCGTGCTGCCATCGGTTCTCGAAATAGACGAGCGCGGCGGCATGCTCGGCACGATGAGGCCCGTCGTAGAGGCCGAAATTCAGGCCGGTGGTGATGGTGCTGCCATCGAAATTGTCGACGCCGTCGAGATAGACCTCATAGTTCCAGCCATAGGACTCGTGCAGGCCGAGGCCGACGAACTCGCCGCCGAGCCCCGAGCGAAGCATGATCGCGGGGCTCTGAATGGCGTTGGCGCCTAGAACGACGAGGTCGCCGCTGACCGAATACTCCTTGCCGTCGCGCAGGAAGATTACCGAACGCACGGAGCCGCCGACATGGTCGAGCCGGCGCACTTCCGCACCGAGGCAGACTGACACCTCGGGATGCTGGAAGACATGCATAAGGCCGTTGTTGGCGGTGAACTTGGCATCAGCCGGACACAGCCAGCATCTGAGATTGGCGCAGCATGAGCCACGCTGTGAGGTGGCGACGCGCGCCCGCGCGGTCGGCATCACGAAGTGCTGCTCCGGCTGTGCCGCTTTCATCATCCGATCCGGCGTCGACATGCGGTGCGGCGGTTGCGGAAAGGGCCGCGAGCGCGGCAGCATCCGGGCCATGTCGGGATCGCCCGAGATCGACATGACGTCTTCGGCGTCGGAATAGAACGGCTCCAGATCATCATAGCTGATCGGCCAGTCATTGCCGACGCCGTAGGTGCTCTTCAGCCTGAAGTCGTTGGGGTGGAAACGCGGGGTCTGCGCGTACCAGCAGTTGGTGCCGCCGCCGAGCCCTATCGTATAGTTCCACGGCTTGTCGGCATTGTCGGTCTTGTAGGTGCTTTCATCGGCGATATCGGTGTTGGCGTCCTGCTCGAGCTGCCATTCATGCGTGTTGTGGCGGCCCCATTCGAGCAGCAGGACGCGGGCTTTGCGCCGCTTGGAGAACTCGTGCAGGAAGAAGGCCGAACCGAAGCCGGAACCGATGACGACGAGATCGAAATGCTCATTGGCGACTTGTTCGGGCTGAACGTCCAGCACCATCAGATCGGACCCCTTCCTGTTACACGCAAAGTCATTGTCGGCCCCATGTCCGCTGGCCGGGGCCGGAAAAGTTTCTTGGGCAGCTTTCGACCGGCGCGGTCATGCCGCCATCCTGCCGATCGAGAAATATTCGATGCCGTAGCGCGCGATCACCTTCGGGTCGTAGAGGT
>NZ_JANINM010000494.1 GCF_024509055.1 Mesorhizobium sp.
AGGCAATTCCGGTTTCCGACCTTGTCAACAAGGTCGCCAACACCGGGCCGGAGATTCAGGAGCGCGGCATCGTCGAGCCGCAGCCCGAAAAGGCCAGGCGCCAGAAGCCTAGCCAGGACGACAACCAGATGAGCTTGTTCTAGTGAAGGCGGCCAGCTGACGAGGACTGCTGGAGGAGGCCTTCATCTCCGGGGCGCTCATGCGCGCCCTCATCGCCGGCGCCTCATCGGAGGCGGTGCCGGTCGTGCCGTGTCAGGCGGCGCGCGGCGAGACGATCTTCTGCGCCGGCTTCTTCTTCTTGGCGGTATGAAGAAGGGCTGCAACGATGGCGGCCGGGCCGATCGCGCGGTAGTGGTGGGTCAGCGCCGGTTGCGCCGGTCGGTTCTGTTCCTGCTTGTTTCTAGCCATTGTCTCTTCCCTGATAACGTTTTCGTGTCTGCGTTTGGCTGTCGATTCGGACCAAATCGTGACGCCTGTCGGGTCTAGCCCGAGAATGTTTCATCACTGTGCCGACATGTTTAATAAAATGTTTCGCCGTGTCTTTACCTGTGAAGCAACGACATCTTTCCCGAACGGAGCGACTTGACGGCAACACCGGCGGGCGCGATAAAGCCGCCCATGAAAACGTCTTTCGCCATTTGTGGCATTTGCATTATTGGCTAGCCTCGCGCTGGTCCGGACGTTTTCGCCTCATCTTCTCCTAGATTGGACAAACGCCCCGGCCAGCAGGCTGGAGCCCGATTTGCGCCTCGGCGCCGACCGGGTTTCAGCGAACCCAAATCAAGGACCGGGACCGCATGTCTGACGCATCGAAAGGCCTCAGCCTCTACAACACGCTGACGCGGACGAAGGAGCCGTTCGTTCCGATCGATCCGCAAAACGTGCGCATGTATGTCTGCGGCCCGACGGTTTACGACTTTGCCCATATCGGCAATGCGAGGCCGGCGATCGTCTTCGACGTGCTGTTCCGTCTGTTGCGTGAACTCTACGGCGAAGAGCACGTCACGTATGTGCGCAACATCACGGATGTCGACGACAAGATAAACGCGCGCGCGCTGCGCGATTTCGGCGCCGAGATCGCGGCCGGAAAGCTTTCGCTCAACGACGCCATCCGCAAGGTCACCGAGAAGACCGCCGACCAGTATCACAAGGACGTCGCGGCCCTCGGTTGCCTGGAGCCGACCTACGAGCCGCGCGCGACCGAGTTCGTGGCGCCCCGCGCCGACGGCAAGGCCGACATGCTGTCGCTGATCGGGCAGCTGATAGAGCGCGGCCACGCCTATGTCGCCGGCGGCGAGGTGTTGTTCGACACCGCCTCGATGCCAGACTATGGCGAATTGTCGAAGCGCAATCTCGACGAGCAGCAGGCGGGCGCCCGCATCGCCGTCGACGCGCACAAGAAGAGCCCCGGCGACTTCGTGTTGTGGAAGCTGTCGAGCCCGGAAGAGCCGGGCTGGGAAAGCCCGTGGGGCAGGGGCCGGCCGGGTTGGCACATCGAGTGCTCGGCCATGTCGGCCGCCTATCTCGGCGAGGTCTTCGACATCCATGGCGGCGGGCTCGACTTGATCTTCCCGCATCATGAGAACGAGATCGCCCAGTCGCGCTGCGCCCACGGCACGAGGGTCATGGCCAATGTGTGGATGCACAACGGCTTCCTGCAGGTCGAGGGCCAGAAGATGTCTAAGAGCCTCGGCAACTTCTACTCGATCCATGAATTGCTGGAGACCGGGAATTTCGGCGGCCGCGCATGGCCGGGCGAGGTGCTCAGGCTGGCGATGCTGATGACGCATTACCGCGAGCCGATCGACTTCTCCGTGCGCAAGCTGGAGGAGGCGGAAAACACGCTGCGCAAATGGAAGCGAGCAGCCGACCTTGCGCCGGAGGCGGCGAAGGAACTTCCGGCGGATGTCGTGGCGGCGTTGTCGGACGACCTCGCCACCTATGCCGCATTCCAGCGGCTGACGCAGCTTGCCGGCGAGGCGCTCGACTTCGGGGACGGCGAAAACGCGGTCGCCGCCTCGCTGAAGGCCGCGCTTGCCTTCCTCGGCTTCGACGTCGGCGCCGCCAAGGTGGACGAGGCCGCTATCGGCAAGGCGATCGCCGACCGCCTGGCGCTGATCGCGGCCAAGAACTGGGCCGAGGCGGATCGGGTTCGCGACGAATTGCTGGCGCAGGGCGTGCAGTTGAAGGACGGTAAGGATCCGGCGACGGGTCAGCGCGTGACGACCTGGGAGATCAGGCGGTGAGGATGGCGACCGATGCGACAGGATTGGAGAGGATGGTGCCAGGCACCCCCCTCTGTCCTGCCGGACATCTCCCCCTCAAGGGGGGAGATTGGACGTCAGCTTGGCTTTCGCCAATCTCTGACGTCGATGATTGGGCGCCGGCGGCGAAACAGCTAATCTCCCCCCTTGAGGGGGAGATGCCCGGCAGGGCAGAGGGGGGTGCCGTAGAGCGCCGACTGTCGCGTTTGGCAGGAGCCGTTTGCCGAAGCGTCCGCGCTTCTGGAACCCCGGCTCGATCCACGATATCGACAGTGTCGGCGTGTCGCCTTCCGGGCGCGCATGAGGCAATGGAGGAGCTCGTTTCATGATCGACCATCTCGGCATCACCGTTTCCGACTTCGACAAGTCCAAGGCGTTCTACGACAAGGCGATGGCGCCGCTGGGGGCTTCGCTGCTTTACATGGTGCCTGAGGAGTATACCGGCGGCGCCAAGGTTGGCGGCTATGGCCGCGACCGGCCGGTGTTCTGGGTGAGCTCCGGCGAGGACAAGCAGCGGGATCACCAGCATGTCGCCTTCACCGCGCGCAGCCGCGCCGAGGTCGACGCCTTCCATGCCGCGGCCCTTGGCGCCGGCGGCAGGGACAATGGCGGACCGGGGCTGCGTCCGCATTACCATCCCAACTATTATGGCGCCTTCGTCTTCGATCCGGATGGCAACAATGTCGAGGCGGTGTGCCATGATCCGGAGTGAGCCTCTGAAGCGTCCCATCGATCGGAGCTGGTCATGAGCCTCGACAACCGGCCGGTCTATACGGGCGGCTGCCAGTGCGGCAGGGTGCGCTTCCGCGTCGAGGGCGCGCTCGGCGACGCATCGGTCTGCCATTGCCGTATGTGCCAGAAGGCGAGCGGCAATTTCTACCTGCCGCTGGTCTCGGTGCGTGGCGCTAGGCTCGAATGGACGCGCGGCGAGCCGAAGCGCTTCCGCTCGTCCAACGCCGCATGGCGGGGCTTCTGCGCCGAATGCGGCACGCCGCTGACCTTCGAGGCGCCCGACGGCATTGCGTTGGCGATCGCCGCCTTCGACGATCCGTCAGGTATCGTGCCGACCGTCCAGTGGGGCGTCGAGGCGAAGCTTCCCTATGTCGACGGCATTCCAAAGCTGCCGTCGGAGGAGACGATGGGCGATGTCTCGTCGGCGCCCTATCTCGCCGAACTCGTCTCCTACCAGCATCCAGACCACGACACCGACCAATGGCCGCCGGAGGAATGACCATGACCAATGAAGTTAGAACAGGCGGCTGCCAGTGCGGCGCGGTGCGCTTCCGAGTACACGGCAAGCTCGGACGCGCGTCCATCTGCCACTGCCGCATGTGCCAGAAGCAGTTCGGCAATTTCTTCGGCGCGCTGGTGAGCGTGCCCAAGGACGGCGTCGAATGGACCCATGAGGAGCCGCATTACTTCCAGTCCTCGATCAACATCGACCGCGGCTTCTGCGCCCGTTGCGGCACGCCGCTCACCTATCGCCAGCCGGACGGCCTGGAGATCGCCATCGGCGCCTTCGACGACCGGTCGGATCTCGCGCCGCAGATCCAGGTCAACTACGCCTTCCGGCTGCCCTGGGTCGAAAAGATATTCGAGGCGCCGGTCCATCACGACCCCGACTATTACGCACGGCAGGAGCAGATCATCTCCTTCCAGCATCCCGACCACGAGACGGCCAACTGGCCACAGCAGGGCTTGAAACTATGACGATTGCCGCCGGTTCTTTGCGTACGCTCTATCCCGAGATCGAGCCCTTCGATTCCGGCATGCTCGATGTCGGCGACGGCCACACCGTCTACTGGGAGCGCTCCGGAACCAAGGGCGCCAAGCCCGCCGTGTTCCTGCATGGCGGCCCCGGCGGCACCATCTCGCCGAAACACCGGCGCCTGTTTGACCCGAAACTCTACGACGTCATCCTCTTCGACCAGCGCGGCTGCGGGAAATCGACTCCGAATGCCTCCCTGGAGGCCAACACCACCTGGCATCTCGTCGCCGACATCGAGCGCCTGCGCGAAATGGCGGGCTTCGACAAATGGCTGGTGTTCGGCGGCTCCTGGGGTTCGACGCTGGCGCTCGCTTATTCGCAGACACATCCCGAGCGCGTCAGCGAGCTCGTCGTGCGCGGCATCTACACGCTCACCCGCGCCGAGCTCGAATGGTACTATCAGTTCGGCGTCTCCGAGATGTTCCCGGACAAGTGGGAACGCTTCCTGGCACCGATCCCCGAGGCCGAGCGCGGCGATATGATGGCCGCCTATCGCAAGCGGCTGGTCGGCTCCGATCGCAAGGCCCAGATCGAGGCGGCGCGCGCGTGGAGCATCTGGGAGGGTGAGACGATCACGCTGCTGCCGGAACCGGAAACCAGCGGCCCGTTCGCGCAGGACGACTACGCCATCGCCTTCGCGCGCATCGAGAACCACTATTTCGTCCATGCCGGCTGGCTGGAGGAAGGACAGTTGCTGCGCGATGCATGGAAGCTCAAGGACATTCCCGGCACCATCGTCCACGGCCGCTACGACATGCCATGCCCGGCGCGCTACGCCTGGGCGCTGCACAAGGCCTGGCCGAAGGCGGACTTCCACCTGATCGAAGGCGCCGGCCATGCCTATTCGGAGCCGGGGATTCTGGACCGGCTGATCCGCGCGACGGACGGGTTCGCGGGCAAGAAATGACAGCGCCATCCACCCCCCTCTGGCCTGCCGGCCATCTCCCCCTCAAGGGGGGAAATTGGCTGCCATTCAGGCTTTCGCAAACCTGCAAGGTTGCGGACGAGGGCGGGACATACCAACTGCTGATCCCCCCCTTTGAGGGGGAGATGCCCGGCAGGGCAGAGGGGGGTGCTCAAGCGCCCACAAGACCATGAAAAAGCAACGCCTCTATCTCTTCGACACCACGCTCCGCGATGGCCAGCAGACGCCGGGCATCGATTTTTCCGTCGAGGACAAGATCGCGATTGCGAAGCTGCTTGACGAGTTCGGCATGGACTATGTCGAGGGCGGCTATCCCGGCGCCAACCCGACCGATACGGCCTTCTTCCAGAAGAAGCGCACGGCAAGCGCCAAATTCGTCGCCTTCGGCATGACCAAGCGGGCAGGGGTCTCGGCTTCCAACGATCCGGGGCTGGCGGCGCTCGTGCAGTCGAAGTCCGACGCCATCTGCTTCGTCGCCAAGAGCTGGGATTACCATGTACGCGTGGCGCTCGGCTGCACCAATGAGGAGAACCTCGAGGCGATAAAAGTGTCGGTCGAGACGGCAGTCGCATCCGGCAAGGAGGCGATGGTCGATTGCGAGCATTTCTTCGACGGCTTCAAGGCGAACCCCGACTACGCGCTGGCCTGCGCCAGGACAGCCTACGACGCCGGCGCGCGTTGGGTCGTGCTGTGCGACACCAATGGCGGCACGCAGCCATCGGAAGTGCGCGTCATTGTCGAGAAGGTGATTGCGGGCGGCATCCCTGGCGCCAACCTCGGCATCCATGCCCATGACGACACCGGCCAGGCGGTGGCCAATTCGCTCGCTGCCGTCGAAGCCGGCGTGCGCCAGATCCAGGGCACGCTGAACGGCATCGGCGAGCGCTGCGGCAACGCCAACCTGATCACCATCATCCCGACGCTGGCGTTGAAGCCGGCCTTTGCCGACCGTTTCGAGACCAGCATTTCAGCCGAGGAACTGACCGGCATCTCCAGGCTCTCACGCGCATTCGACGAACTGCTCAACCGCGCGCCGGAGGCGCAGGCGCCCTATGTCGGCGCCTCGGCCTTCGCCACCAAGGCCGGCATCCATGCGTCCGCCTTGGCCAAGGAGCCTGCGACCTATGAGCATGTGCCGCCGGAAGCGGTCGGCAACCGTCGCCGTGTCATGGTCTCGGACCAGGGCGGCAAGGCCAATTTCCTCGCCGAGCTGAAGCGGCGCGGCATCGACGTGCCGAAGGACGATCACCGCCTCGATGCGCTGATCTCGGTCGTCAAGGAGCGCGAGGCCGAGGGTTACGCCTATGAGGGCGCCGACGCGTCCTTCGAACTCCTGGCGCGCAAGATGCTGCACGGCCTGCCGGAGTTCTTCAACGTCACCTCGTTCCGCTGCATGGTGGAGCGCCGCTTCGACGCCAACGGCCAGCTGAAGACTGTTTCGGAAGCGATCGTAAAAGTGCTGGTAGACGGCGAGGAGAAGATGTCGGTGGCGGAAGGCCACGGCCCGGTCAACGCGCTCGACATCGCGCTGCGCAAGGATCTTGGCAAATACCAGAACGAGATCGTCGACCTCGAGCTTGCCGACTTCAAGGTGCGTATCCTCAATGGCGGCACCGAGGCCATCACCCGCGTCCTGGTCGAATCGCACGATTCAACCGGGGCGCGCTGGTGGACGGTGGGTGTGTCGGAAAACATCATCGACGCTTCCTTCCAGGCGCTGATGGATTCGATCATCTACAAGCTGATGAAGAACCGCGAGATGGCGGGTTTGGTCGCGGCGGAGTAGGGCAGATGGGCTTCTCGATAAGCTGGTTTGGCTTTCGAGGTTATGGGATCAAGGAAGCCGCGGCTTTGTTCGGCAGGGAAGTCGGCGCTTCCTCGGAAGATTTCGACGCGCCGATAAATGCCTGTCTCAGCGACAAGAACTGGGCGATCATCATCCTCGATTACTGCAGTTTCCCTAATCCCCCGGACAGCTATTTGTCCGTGTTTTCGCAGGGTAGGGATATGGTCGTCGTGCACATAGAAGAGCACAAGATGTTCGCGCGCGCGGAGTTCTGGAGTGGCGGAAGAAGCGTCTGGAGGGTTTGGCACAGCGGCGATGAGGGGGGCAGGGATCTCCACACCACGGGTGATCTTCCAGCCTCGTTTGCCACGCTGAGGCAGCAGGCTTTTTCAAAGCAGGACGAGGAAAATGATGTCGATCATATTTTCGACATTCCTCTCGATCTGGCGGCACAGTTGACGGGTTTTAGGCACGACGAGGGGGCGCCGGACAGGGTCTTCTTCGAACTTGTCGAGAAACCCGCCAAACAATGAGCGACATCGCGTCTTGGACATGAGCGCAACCGTTTGACCCATCACGAAAAGTCCATTGATCCATCATAATTTTGTGATGGTCTCGGACGGCCGGCTGGGCCATAGCGTTGGGCCATGGTCACCGAAACCGCTCAACTCGATGCCGATGCCAAGGGCCGCCGCGGCTTCCTCCTGGCGCTCGGCGCCTATTTCCTGTGGGGGCTCCTGCCTTTCTACATGAAGGCGGTGGCCCATCTGCCGCTCGCCGAGGTGATCGCCAACCGCGTCGTCTGGTCGGTGCCGATCGCGGCGGCAGTGCTCATCTGGGCCGGCCGCACGGCCGACTTCAAGGCAGCGATCCGCTCGCCGAAGAGCCTCGCAATGGCTGGGCTGACGGCGGTGCTGATCTCGGTCAACTGGGGCATTTATGTCTGGGCGATCTCGGTCGACCGCACCGTCGAAACCGCGCTCGGCTACTACATCAACCCGCTGGTCAGCGTGGTCGTCGGCGCGCTGCTGCTCGGGGAACGGCTGGATCGCCTGCAGATCGCGGCTGTCGCGTTGGCCGCGGTCGCCGTCACCGTGCTGACCGTCGAGGCCGGGAAGCTGCCCTGGGTGTCGCTGGCGCTCGCCTTCTCCTTCGCCGCCTACGGCTTCTTCCGCAAGACGCTGCCGATCGGCCCGAGCCAGGGCTTCCTTCTCGAAGTGCTGCTGCTCTCGGTACCGGCGTTCTGCTACATCGTCTACCTGATCGCCACCGGCCAGGACCACCTCGTTTCCAGCACGGGAGGCGACACGGCTTTGCTGCTTGGCTGCGGTCCGGTCACGGCGGTGCCGCTGCTGCTGTTCGCCTTCGGCGCCAGGCTGCTTCGCCTCTCCACCATCGGCATCATGCAATACATCGCGCCGACCATGGTGTTCCTGATCGCCGTGCTCATCTTCCACGAGCCTTTCGGCGCCATCGAGGCGATCGCCTTCGCGCTGATCTGGACGGCGCTGGCGATGTACAGCTGGTCGATGTTCAGGGGCCGTGACGCACGAACGGCAGTTCAAGCCACGCGCTAGGACAAGGCGATGTACACACTTCACATCGGCAACAAGAATTATTCCTCCTGGTCGCTGCGGCCATGGCTGTTGATGCGCGCGCTTGAGATCCCCTTCGAGGAGCAACTGACGCCATTCCCGGGAGGCCCGAGCTTTGACTTCTACAGGGCGTTCTCACCGAATGGCCGCGTTCCCTGCCTGATCGATGACGGCTGGGCGGTGTGGGATTCGCTTGGTATCGTCGAATACCTTGCCGAGCGGCATCAGGGCGTATGGCCCTCGGACGCCAAGGTCCGCGCCTGGGCGCGTTCGGCCGCCGCCGAAATGCATTCCAGTTTTACGGCGCTGCGCAATGACTGCCCGATGTGCTGCGGCGTGCGCGTCAAGCTTTCATCCATCTCCGATGCCTTGAAACATGACATCTTCCGCATGGGCGACCTGTGGAATGACGGCCTTGCACGTTTCGGTGGGCCGTTCCTCGCCGGCGACTGTTTCACCGCGGTCGATGCTTTCTTTGCCCCCATCGCGTTCCGGGCGCAGTCCTACGGGTTGGTATTCGAAGGCGCCGCCGCTGCCTATCCGCGCCGGCTGCTCGACTTGCCGGCGATGCGCGAGTGGTACGCGGCCGGTCTCGCCGAAACATGGCGCGAGCCGGGGCATGAAGCTGAAGTCGCGGCCGCCGGCACAATCTTTGAGGATCTGAGGGCCTGATACGTCAGACCCGGCCCAGCCGTCTCACGACCAGAAAGACGATGGCCGCAATCGCCACCGATCCCGCCGTCACCAGCCAGAAGCCCAGCGGCGTGTCGACCAGCGGCAGCCCGCCGACATTCATGCCGAACAGGCCGGAGATGATGGTCATAGGCAGCAGCACCGCCGTCATCACTGACAGGACGTAGAGCAGCTGGTTCGACCGCTCGGTCAGCTTTGTCATCAGCTCGTCCTGCAGCAGCCTGGTACGGCCCTGCAACTGCTCGCCGTCGTGATGGAGCGTGTACGCCCGCTGTGAGAGCCTCGCCGCCATGTCGTTGACCGAACCCGGCAGGTCGTCGCTATGCGACTGGTCGAGATGGCGGAAAAGGTTCGTCAGCGTCGCCATCTGGCGATGGATGGCCACCAGGTGACGGCGCGCGTCGATCAGCGACTGCCGCTCGCTGTTCCATGCGTCGCTGACGATCCGGTCCTCGATGCCGTCCAGCGCGTCGTCGAGCTTGTCCAGCTCTCCCGCCATCCCGTCGAGCGACTGGCTCATCACCGCCTCGATCAGTTCGGCCGGCGAGCGGAACCGGCGTGATCCGTTCTCCACCGCCTTGCGCACGGCGTCGACCGATTCCAGCGGCTGCTTGCGAGCGCCGATCAGCATCGTGTCGTTGAAGGCGAAGCGGAAATGGGTGAGCCCTCGCGCTTCCGCGGAGAAATCGTGCCTGAGATCGGGCAGGTCGCCATAGGTCCAGCCGTCGTCGAGGTCGACCTGGCAGCCATGGGCGGGTCCCAGGAAGGCGGCGCGCACCGCGGCCGGCAGGGCCTGCTCGGCGCCGATCTCCTGGCGGGCGCGCATGTCGGTGATCTGGTAGCTGCGCCAGGTCCAGCGCGCCTCGGCGGGGTCCCTGGTGCGCAGGCCATCGGCGGTGAAATGGTAGACGAAGAACAGCCCGTGCTCGTCCGGCAGGTAGGGCGAGAGGTCGGTGCCTTCCTTGCTGGTGGCGATAGTCATGGCGGCTTTGCTGGTCTCTGGTGCAATCGGTCGCGGGCGGCCGGATTGAGTTTCTACCATGACGGCCCCGATACAATGTGACAGTTCGCTGAGGGTCCGGCGCCCGGCATCCCGAGGTGTCCGCTCCTCGACCACGGCGTTGAATCACCCGCCTGCCTGGCATCCCCCAAAATTCTTCAGCGTCCCAGGAATAAAGCCCCGGCCTGCCGGGTCTTGCTGTGTAGCGAGGCCATCCTCCCCCGCATGTCGCTGCAACGGTTTGGCGCGGCGACATGCGGAAAACGACGGAACCGCCGCATGAACCCCGCAGCCATTAGAGGAGAACTTCTGATGTTCAACATGACACGCCGCATGGTACTCGGATCGGCCGCCGCCGCGGCCGCCTTCGGCATCGCCGGCAAGCTCGAATTCGCTCCGCCCGCTTTCGCCGAAACCCCGGTCGAGCCGCTGGTCGGCTTCTACAAATACAAGGTGGGCTCGCTCGAGGTCACCGCCATCTATGACGGCATCTGGCGCAAGCCGCACGACCCGGCCTTCATCGCCAACGCCTCGGTCGACGACACCAAGGCCGCGCTCGCCAAGGCCGGGCTGACCACCGAGTTCATGCCGATCCCGCTCACCGTCGTGGTGCTCAAGATGAACGGCCGCACCATCATGATGGATGCCGGCTCCGGTGTCGGCCAGTGGCAGGCCAACGCCACGCATCTGCCGGCCAACATGAAGGCCGCCGGCATCGACTACAAGGCCATCGACACCATCATGATCTCGCACTTCCACCCCGACCATGTCTGGGGCCTGATGGAGAAGGGCACCAACGATCCGGTGTTCCCGAATGCCGAGCTGATCGTCAACGCCACCGAATACAATTGGTGGACCGACCCCAGCCGCCTGGCCAAGCTGCCCGAGGGCCGCAAGCCAGCGGGAAAACGCATTGCCGAAAACTTCCCGAAATGGAAGAACTGGAAGCTGGTCGACGATGGCGCGGAAGTGGTGCCCGGCATCCGCATCATGGCGGCGCCCGGCCATACGCCAGGGCACTCGGTCTATCACGTCGATGCCGGCTCCGAGCAGTTCCTCGTCTCGGCCGACACCATGTACGTGCCGGCGCTGCTCGCCCCGCATCCCGAATGGCAGGGCAGCTACGACCAGGATGGGCCCATGGCCATCACCACGCGCCACAAGATCATCGACCAGGTGATCGCCGACAATGTCCGTATCTGCGGTTCGCATTTCCCGTTCCCGGGCACCGGCAGCTTCGTCAAGGACGGCAACGCCTATGCCTTCACCCCAACCCAGATCTGATCGCAATCGCGATCTGAATCGAATCCTGAACAGAAAGAGACAACGTCAATGAAACATGCACTTTTCGCGGTGCTCGGCACCATTGCGGTTCTCACCGCAGCCCCGATCGCCATCGCCGTGCCGGCCTATGCCGTGGACGACATCGAAGGCGCCGACGCGCCGGACCTGACGGCCGTGAAGGCCAAGATCGACGCCAAGGACTACAAGGGCGCGCTGGCCGACCTGCGCGACCTCGCGCAGGACAACCAGCAGGCCGACGTCTACAATTTGCTCGGCTTCACGCTGCGCAAGACCGGCGACTACCAGACCTCGCTCACCTACTACAACAAGGCGCTGGAGCTTAAGCCCGACCATAAGGCGGCGCATGAATATCTGGGCGAGCTCTATGTCGAGACCGGCGACATGGCCAAGGCCAA
>NZ_JANINM010000495.1 GCF_024509055.1 Mesorhizobium sp.
AGACGCTCGACCGCACCGGCTCGCTGGAGGTGGTGCTGACGCATTGGGCCGGCGTTATCGAACCGGTGGTGGCGGCGAGGCAACTGGCTGCGCTCCATGCCAGGAGTAGCGGCCGGCTTTCGCTGCGGATGCTGAGCGAGCCGCTGGAGGACAGCGACGCCGAGGCTCGGCCTGTCGGCCACAGCGTAGTCTGGCAGCGCATCGACGAATATCTGGTGCTGTTGAAGCGGCTGTGGTCGAACGACCGGCCCTTCGACCATGAGGGCGCGTTCTACAGCATCAAGGGCGGCTTCGTGCCGCGCAAGGGTCCGCACGACGCCAACCTGACCATCCGCCTCGGCGGGCAGTCGGGCACTGCGCTGAAAGTCGCCGGACGGCATGCCGATGTGTTCGAGCTGTCTCCCGGTCCTGTCGACGAAGTCGAGCAATTGATTCGGCGCGTGCGCGGCGCCGCCGCCGAGCATGGCCGCGCCGGCAAGGTGCGCTTCGCGCTGCCAGTCCGGATCCGTCCGGAAGGCCTGGCCAGCGTGATGGATCACAAGGCCGTCGACGTGGCGGGACCGCCTGCGCGGCTGGCCCTGTCGTTGCTGCCCTTCGCCGCGCTCGGCATCGAGGAGTTCATGGTCACCGGTATCGACAGGCCAGGTGAGATCGCCCGGACCGGGCGCGAGACGATCACGCTGATGGCGAATTCGCTAGCGCGGCGCGAAGCCGATATCCCGCAGCCGGGGGCTTTTGCATCGGGAGGCTTTCCGGAAGTCCGCGCCAGCTGAGACCTGGCCGCTGCAGCCGGTCACGTCGAGGATCGTCGCTCGGTGATGGGCAAGTAGCCCATCGGGACGTTGCCCTTGGTTCCTACTGCGGTCCGTCAGCCAGTTGCGACAGCGCACTGTTCCTATCCGTCACCATGTGCAGTCCGGCTTCGCGCGCCCGACCGCCGCAGGTCGGAACTTCGGTCATGCAGTTCGAAATCGCCACAGCTGCCATCTTGCCCTATTTCTTGACTCGAATTATCATCTTCAATGTTGACTATTAAATTCATGTTTCTTACTCAGTCAGGCTGCCGCGGAAAGGCCGTGGCTCAGATCTGCGTTCCGGCGGCCGGCAAACGAAATGGCCGCGCGGATGAAGAAGCGAGGACGAGGCGTGTCCCGGAATGGTCTTCAGGCGGCGCTGGCCGCTTTGCTCATAGCGGCCGGTCCTGCAATCGCGCAGGAGCAGCCCGCAACCCAAGCGCCGGCAGCGTTGGCCCCAGTGGCTCAAATCTCGACGGTGGAGAAGCCTTCCGCGCTAGCGCTGCCGCACGACCTTTCGCCGTGGGGAATGTTCATGAATGCCGACATCGTCGTGAAGGCGGTCATGGCCGGGCTAGCCTTCGCCTCGCTGGTGACCTGGACGATCTGGCTCGCAAAGTCACTAGAAATCCTTGGTGGAAAGCTGAGGGCGCGCAGGGCGGCGGCCGCAATCTCCAATGCCGCGACGCTGATGCAGGCCGGCCGCGCGCTCGGACACAGCGGCGGCCCCGGCGTGCTTCTGGTGCGGGCGGCGGAGGAAGAGCGGGCGCTATCGGCCGGCGCTCTCGACCATGCCTCGGGCGACGGGCTGAAGGAGCGGGTCGCGTCCAGGCTCTCGCGCATCGAGGCTGGCGCGGCGCGGCGCATGTCACGCGGCACCGGCCTGCTTGCCACCATAGGCTCGACGGCGCCCTTTGTTGGCTTGTTCGGCACCGTCTGGGGCATCATGAACGCCTTCATCGGCATCTCCCAGGCGCAGACCACCAATCTGGCGGTGGTGGCGCCGGGCATCGCCGAAGCACTGCTCGCCACGGCCATGGGTCTTGTCGCGGCCATCCCGGCGGTGGTCATCTACAATGTCTTCGCTCGCTCGATAGCCGGCTATAAACAGATACTCGCCGACGCCTCGGCGGGCGTCGAGCGACTGGTGAGCCGCGACCTCGATTTCCGCACGGTGCCGCCGGCGACCGCGATGGCTGCTGAGTAACCTGCGATGGCGGCGCGGATCCGTGAAACAGGAGGCGACGACCTCGAGGAAAACCACGAGATCAACGTCACGCCGTTCATCGACGTCATCCTGGTGCTTTTGATCATCTTCATGGTCGCCGCGCCCCTGGCGACCGTCGACGTCAATGTCGACCTGCCCGGATCGACCGCCACGCCGGCGCCGCGACCGGAGACGCCTCTGTTCCTGACGCTGAAAAGCGATCTGACGCTGGCCATCGGCAATGACAGCGTGTCGCGCGACGCCTTTGCCGCGGTGCTTGCCAGCCGCACCAAGGGCAACAGGCAGACGCGCATCTTCCTGCGCGCCGACAAAAGCGTCGGCTATGGCGACCTGATGGAGGCGATGAACCTCTTGCGCCGCGCCGGCTATCTCAAGATCGCGCTGGTCGGGCTGGATACGGCATCCGGCGGGGAGGCCGCGGCACCGGCGCCTGAGCCGAGCGGAAGCCCGGCCCCATGACGCATGCGGTCCCTGCCAACATGCCCCGGCCGCGCTTCGGCTTGCGTGAAACCGGCCTGTGGACCACCGCGGCCGCGGTCGCTCTCGCGGCGCATGTCGCCGTTGCCTATGCCGTGCAGGATCTGAGCCTGACTGAGACGCCGGATGGCGGGCCGCCGCCGGCGTTGGCGATCGAGATGGCGCCGCTCATTACGGCGCCAGCCATGCCGAAAGAGGCGGCCATGCTTGATGCAGTGACCCCGGATCGGCCTGATGCAAGCGAGGAGACGGAAAAGCCTACGGAAGTGAAGCCGGTGCCCGAGACGGTGCCGGACCCGGTCGTGGAAGAGCGGCTCGCGACCGAGCAGCCGGCCGAAGCCGAGGCGGCCGAACCAGCGAACCCGGCCGTGGCGGCTCTGAGCGAGCAGGCGCCGCTGGAAGAGGTCGTGCCGGATATCATCGAGGCCGTCGCCCCCGACGTCGTGATCCCGCTGCCGCAGCCCAAGCCGGTCGACACCGACGTCAAGGCAAGCAAGCAGATCGAAGCGACGGAGAAGGCGGACAAAAAGCCTGAAAAGCCAAGGCAACGTCCGAAAAAGGAAAAGGCGCCGCCGCCCAGGGCAATGACCACTGCCAGCATCGACGCCAAGGCGGCGGCGAAGGCAGCCGCGCCTCAGACTTCCGATGCGCAGCCGCGCTCGAGCGTCAGCCCGTCGCGCTGGAACTCCAGCCTGGCGGCGTGGATCAGACGCCATACCCGCTATCCGAGCGCCGCAAGGTCCCGGCGGGCGGAAGGCACCCCGAACGTCACCTTCACGGTGGACGCGTCGGGCAAGGTCGTCTCGGCCCGGCTGGCACGATCTTCCGGCGACGGCGACCTGGACCGCGCGGCGCTGAGTGCCCTGCAGGGCGCTTCGGTGCCGGCGCCGCCGGCGGAATTGGGGGCTCGGGTTACCCGGACGGCGCCGTTCGTTTTCAGTCTGGAGGACTAGGCTTTACCGCGATAACCACGCGGAAGCAGGCGCCGGCGCCGCGCATCCGCCGTGCGCTCAACGGCCTCAAACCTTACGAAACCGTAAGAAATTCGTAAGGAATCAGACAACTCGCCTGACTAGGTTCGCCGCATCCAGCGCTCCGCGAGGGCTGGAACGGGTTCATGGACGGCGCTCCCGATCAGCCGCGCCGTCAACCGCGACCAGGGAGAGTCCGCGATGCGACTGCCGCTTTCGATCGCCGCCATAGCCGTCATGCTGGCGTTTTCGCCAAATGTCGTGATGGCCGCCACCAAGACCGCCAAGGAGTGCGACGCCGAATACGCGGCCAACAAGGATGCGATCAAGGGATCGGGCCAGACCAAGAAGGATTTCGTCGCTTCCTGCCGCGCCGGCAGCGAGGTCGTGCCGGGTGGCGCGGCAGCCGCCGCGCCTGCCAGCGTCGCGCCAGCCAAGACCACCGCCGCGGGCGGTGTGAAGACGGCAAAGGAATGCGACGCCGAATACGCGGCCAACAAGGATGCGATCAAGGGATCGGGCCAGACCAAGAAGGATTTCGTCGCCTCCTGTCGCGCCGGCAGCGAAGTCATTCCGGGCGGCGCGGCTGCCGCCGCGCCCGCCACTGTCGCGCCCACCGCAACGGCCCCTGCGGCCGGCGGCGGCGTGAAGACGGCAAAGGAATGCGATGCCGAATATTCGGCCAACAAGGACGCAATCAAGGGATCCGGTCAGACCAAGAAGGCTTTTGTCGCTTCCTGTCGCGCCGGCACCGAAACGATCCCCAGCGCGCAGAGCACGACGGCAGCCCCGCAGCCCGCGAAGCCGGCAACGGCCAACACAGCGCCGACCGTCGCGCCGTCCAAGAATGTGCAGGCCAAGACCACGGCCGCGCCCGCAGCCACCACGGCGCCGACCGGCGCCAACCAGTTCGCGACCGAAGCCCAGGCAAAGGCGCGCTGCCCGTCGAGCACGGTGGTCTGGGTGAACCTCAAATCGAAGATTTTCCACTTCGCCGGCAACCGGAACTACGGAACGACGAAGTCCGGCGCCTATATCTGCGAGTCGGACGCAACGGCCGAAGGCTTCCGCGCGGCAGAGAACGAAAAGCAGCCGCAATAACCGGGATCATCGGTATCGGAGGCGCGGCTGAACGCCGGCCGCGCCTCTCCAACCCGTCAAGTCCTCGCTACCAGCCGAACAGCAGGGCAGCTCCGCTCTGTCCGTTGCCGGTCTGCACCACATTGGTGTCGGTGTTCCTGCCGAACTGGAAGATGCCGTAGGAATCGTCGTTGCCGTTTTGCTGCAAGGTGGCCGAGTGTCCGCTGCCTTCCTGGCGGATGATGCCAAGGTTGCCGCCGCCGTTCTGGCCGATTCCGGCGTAATTGTTCCACCCCAGCTGCTTGACAGAAGCGCCACTGCGCAGCCCGTTGTAGAGCGAGTAGGCGCGCAAGCCGAGGTCCAGCGCCTCGGCGTCCTGGGTCGTTCGCGGCGAGAAGTAGAAGCCGATCGATCCGCCCGCCCGCGCCGGGCAGGAGAAAAGCGGAAACGCGACCGCCGTGGCGAGGGCGGCGGTGCCGATGAATTTTGCGATCTGGCGGTTCATGTAACGTCTCCTTGCGAGCTCGACAGGTTGATGAGCAACAGTCGCACTGCCGAGCTGAACCGCGGCGGAAGGGATCGTTCAGCCGTCGTTCAAGACATTGCTCCGACCCGGAAGAGCGAAGGGCTCCGGTCGCCCGGAGCCCTTCCTTTCGATTTGCTCAGTGGGTTGGCGCTCAGGTCGCTCCGGACACCTGCTTGCCGCAGCTGACGCTCGCTCCGCCCGCGGTCACGGTCAGCTTGACGTCGTAGGCGGCGCCGTTCGCCCCCAGGCTCATGCGGCCGAGCAATGCCGGATCGCCCGGACCGGTTTCGAAAGCGCCGCCCTGCCGGATGTTGGTGGAGCCAGACGAGCCGCCGCCCGACACGCTGACGGTGTAAGTGCCGCTGGTGCTCCTGCCGGCATAGACAACGGGTTCCAGCACGATGGCGTCGCCCTGAACCGTGTCCCGGATTTCGCAGCGCAGCGGTGCGGAATTCGAACTATCCTTGGCTGCGCCGGCGGCGGCCGCGCCGACGACCACAGCCAGGAGCGCGGCCGATGCGGCTACGGCTCGCTTGTCCAGTCTGGTCATGGGTGATCTCCTTGCTCTTCAGGACGGCGGCCGGCAATTGCCGGCCGCCCCAGGCCTCAGGGGCAATCCTGGACGAAGGCAGCGACATTGCCGCTGCCGCCCTGGCTGACATCGGCGCTGCACCCGTTGCCGACCTGGACGCCGGCGGCGATGTTGCCGTTGCCATCCTGCGTCAGGATCGCGGTGTGGTTAGAGCCGAACTGGGCAATGCCCGCGCTGTTGCGGTTGCCGTACTGGTAGGTCGCGCCGTAATTGTTGGAGCCCTGCTGTCCGATGACCGCCAGGTTGCGATGACCATACTGCTGGCCGATCGCGGTGTTGAAGCGGCCGTCCTGATAGAAATGTATGCGGTTGTGGAAACCGTGCTGGCCGCCGCCGGCCGAGTTGCGCCAGCCATACTGTTCGATGTTCACGTCGTTGGCCATGGCGGGCGCGACGGCGGTGAAGCTGACGATGGCGGCAAAGGCCGCGGCGATGATTGATGTGCGGGTCATGGGGATTGCTCCTTCGATGCGGCGGGGAAACCGCGGGGGGTTGAACGGCTCCTTTGTAGGGCATCCCGCCGGAACGCAGGCTGAAGGCTTCATTCAGCGAAAATTCATGGCCTGCCGAGGCCGAGCGCGGCGAGAAATTTATGCCGAGGGCGCCAACGCTGCTGTATCGGGCAACGTCCATCGGTGCTAAAGCCTGAGGCGTTTACTCATCTATTCCGGAATCCGAATGACCGTCCACACCCGCCGCAGACTCCTGAAAGGCGCCGCAACCGCCGGCGCGGCCGGTATCGGTTTGTCGGCCATGGGCAGGCTTGCCGGCTGGGCGGCGCAGAAGCCCGAGCCGGTCGTCCTGAAGACCGCCAGTATCGAGGCTAGGCTGACAGAGGCCGGCGCGACGAGAAACGTCCTGACCTGGGGCGAAGCCGGCATGCCGCCGGTGATCAGGATGAGGAAGGGCGAGCCCTTCGCCGCGCGGCTGATCAACGGCATCGACGACCCGACGACGATCCACTGGCACGGCATCCGCGTTCCGAACAAGATGGACGGCGTGCCGTTCCTGGTGCAGCCCTATGTCTATCAGGGCGATCATTTCGACTACGGCTTCACGCCGCCCGATGCAGGCACCTTCTGGTACCACCCGCATTGCAACACGCTGACCCAGATGGGCCATGGGTTGACCGGCGTAGTCCTGGTGGAGAACCCGAAAGATCCCCAATTCGATTTCGAGGTGGTGATCAATCTGCGTGACTGGCGGCTCGGTGACGACGGCCAGTTCATCGAGCAGTTCCGGCCGCGCGACGCGGCAAGGACCGGGACCTATGGCACGGTGCGCACCGCCAACTGGCTCGACCAGCCGCAATATGACGCGCCGGCGGGCGGGCTGGTGCGACTGCGGGCCGCCATCACGGACGTTACCCGCATCTACGCATTCCGCGTCGACGGCGCCGAGGCGGCGGTGATCGCGCTCGACGGCAATCCGGTGCCGCAACGCTTCGCGCCCGATGCCTTGCAGCTGGGGCCGGGCCAGCGGCTGGACCTCGCCATCCGCATGCCGGACGAGGAAGGCGCCATCGTCAGCCTGCGCGACGTCCGGGGCACCAAGCCGAAGGTCCTGGCGACGCTGCGCGCGGTCGGAAAATCGCTCAAGCGCGATCCGCGCGACCTCGCCCCGCTCGAGGCCAATCCCGTGGCGGAAGTGGATATCGCCCGCGCCCAGCATATTCCGTTGGCGCTCAGCGCGACGGCGGAAAACGTGCCCGGCGACGGCATCTGCGGTTCGCTCGGCTACAGCTTCTGGGCGATCAACAAGGTGCCATGGCCGGGCGACACGCCGGACCCGACCGCGCCGCTGGCCGAGCTCAAGCTCGGCAGGAGCTATGTCATCGACATGGAGAACCTCACGCCGCACGCGCACCCGATCCATCTGCATGGCATGAGCTTCAAGGTATTGTCGTCGTCGACGCGCCAGGTGCAGCCGCAGGTCACCGACACCTATCTGATCCAGTCCAACGAAAAGGTGCAACTCGGCTTCGTCGCCGACAATCCCGGCGACTGGCTGCTGCATTGCCACATCATCGAACACCAGAAGACGGGCATGACCAGCTACTTCCGGGTGGTTTGAACGGTTCGTGGGGTACCCTCGTTCTCAAGCGTCCCGCAGCATCCAGCCTTCGTTTGTCGCGTATCGGACGAGCGCGGCGCGCGTGCGCAGTCCCAGTTTTTCACTTGCCCTGGCGCGATAGGTTTCAACTGTCTTCACGCTCAGCGACAACTTGCTCGATATCTCCTTGTTGCTGAAGCCCTTGGCGACCAGTTTGACGACCATCGCCTCGCGTTCGCTCAGCGGATCGGCATCGGTCGCGGCGAAGCGAGGCTCGACCAGGATTTTCGCGGCCACGCCTGGGTCGATGTAGAGGCCTCCCGCCAGCACCGACCGGATCGCGTGGATCAGTTCCTCGGCGGCCGAGCGCTTGAGGATAAAGCCACGTCCTCCGACCTCGAGCAACTGGCGGACATAAGCCGTCTCCTCGTGCACGGTCAGCGCTAGGGCAGCCACATGCGGAAAGAGCGTGCGCATCCGGTCGATCAGGACGATGCCGCTGACGCCGGGCAAAGACACGTCCACGACTACGATATCGGGTGCCGTTTCGGCGATGCCGATGAGGGCGTTCTCGACGTCGCCTGCCACGCCTGCCACTTTCAAGTCGGCTTGCGCTTCCACCATTGCGCGAATGCCAGACAGGACGACGGGATGATCGTCGACGAGGAATACACGGCGACAAGGGGCCATCTGGTTCATGTTACGCTCACTTCGGTTTGTTTGAACGCTGCCGGCAGCGACGCATAGATGGTTGTTCCCTGGCCCGGGGCGCTTTCCACGGCAAAGCGTCCGCCAACCAGGGCCAGCCGCTCGCGCATGCCCGACAATCCGAAACTCCTGGACCGGCTCTTTCCAAGAACCTCGGTGTCGAACCCCTTGCCGTCGTCTTCCACGACGATCCTCAATTGTCCGGCCGCATGTTGCGCCGTGACGCTGATCCACTTCGCCTCGGAATGCTTGGCGACGTTGGTCAGCGCTTCCTGGACCACGCGATAGACGGTCACCGACCCTTCCTCGTCCATCGGATGGCCAAGGGCCTCCAGATGAATGTCCGCCGCCACGTTGAGACGTTCGGCCCAGGTGGCAACCATATCTTCGACGGCTTGTTTCAGACCAAGGTCGCTGAGCATTGTCGGACGTAGGGCCGACGCCGTGTGGTGGACCTGGATGCTCATGTTCTCGACGATCTTGCGGACGCGGGCAAACGAATCCCTCAGCCTCGGCAGCTCGACCGCATCCTCCAGCGCCTTGAGCCCCAACGACAGGGCGGTGAGATCCTGGCCCATCGCGTCGTGCAGTTCGCGCGCGATACGCAGGCGCTCGTCTTCCTGGGCATTGACCAGCCGCCGCGCCAGCATGGCACGCTCCTTGGCCATTTCCTTGCGCTCGGTAACGTCGGTGAATGCCATCACCGCCGCCGAGATAGTGCCCGAGGCGCTGAAGATCGGGGCCGCATTTATCGAGAGGCAACCGCTCGTGCCGTCGCCGCGCTTGACCCACATCTCTTCGTCGATGACCACCTCGCCTTGCCGGATGGCGCGGGTGATGGGCAACTCGTCGTGTTCATAGGGCCTTCCGTCGGCGTGATATCCCTTCTGCTTGCTTTGTTCCCAGAGGTTCACGCCCGAGGTCAGGGTCTGCTTGAGCAGGCGCTCGTGCTGGTCGTTGGCGGAAATCAGGTTGCCGCTGGGCGCCTCGACCACCAGCACCCCGACCGGCATGTTTTTCACCACGGCCTGAAGCCTGGCCTGGCTGCCCTGCAATTCGCCGCTCGTGAGAATCCAGTCGCGCTCGACTTCCGCCATGCGCCTGGCCGAACGCATCAGCGCCCAGGCGAATGCCATGATCAGCACGATCCCGACGGTCAAGAGCAATTCCACCGCAACGTAATGCTGCGGGTGATGTGTCAGCACCGTCGCCCAGGCAAAGGTACATGCCAGCGCCAGGACGCCGATCCGTAAGGTCGCCCCGGCAATCTGCTTATGAAGCCCCAGCCAATCATGGCGCATGATTTTAGACACCGGCTGCATGTCAAGGTCCATCTCGAGCCTCAGACTTACGGCGGTAATCTGCCCGTCCTACAACGGGGTCGCGGAGCGCAAGCAAGTTTGTGGATTTGGCCGCAATACGGCCGGCCCAGCCCAAACCCTCCCCAACCCAGGTCGGTGGGATGATAGGCCCTTTTGCCTATCCTGTCTGTCGGGCTTTTCCCGAAGTCGGGGCGGGCAAGCAGCTCACGCAAGTGGCCAAAAATCGGGCTCTCTCTCGGGGCCGCCATGATCGCTGCCCGTCGACCTCAACTGGTTTATATGAGCGATAACTTAATTACAATTCGCGCGATGCTGTTGTCGAACGGTAAACTCAAAGAAGAGCCTGCGGAGATAGGAAATGTCATCGCCTCCACTGCAATCTTGTTTGCCCGGAGGGGCCTTCCCCGACACGAGTTCTATTGGAAAGCATGACGAGAGTGGGCGGCGGCAACGCCGGTGCCGGCGGGGGTGAGCGGTAACGGCACAGTAACACCGGCGGATCCAGCGGAGGCGGTGATGTCGATAGCGCCGCCCGTTCCGGCCATGAATGGCCCGGCAAGCCGAATATGGTAACGGCAACGTGAACGACGATGTGGCCTACCGTTGAGCGGCGGAACCGGCGAGGCCGGCGCGAAAGCAATGAATTGAGGATCGGCTGGTGGAGCTGAGGGGGATCGAACCCCTGACCTCATCATTGCGAACGATGCGCTCTCCCAGCTGAGCTACAGCCCCGTTCCAGCGGATCGGCTTGTATCGGGACGGGCGGTTTCCTGTCAAGGTGAAACGGCTTCGCGCGACGGCAGATCCACCGGGCGACGGGTTCGCGGGCCTTGCCGGTTTCGCGCGCAATGGCTACATGTCGGCAACAATCGGAGACCGGCATGATCGCCCTTATTCAAACGATCGTCATGGCGCTTGACCTCTATTGGTGGGTCATCATCGCTTCGGCTATCTTTTCCTGGCTCTATGCCTTCAATGTCGTCAATTCGCGCAACCAGTTCGTCGGCACCATCGGCAACATGCTCTACCGGCTGACCGAGCCGGCATTGCGGCCGATCCGCCGCTTCATGCCCGATCTCGGCGGCATCGACATCTCGCCGATCATCCTTTTGCTGATCATCTTCTTCATCCGGCAGTTCCTGCTCACCACCGTGATTTCGTGGGTGGTCTGAGTTCGTCCAGGCGATGAGCGCGCCGTTCCGGCCGCGCGACGACGGCATCGACCTTTTCGTGCGGCTCACGCCGAAGGCGGCGCATGATCGGATCGACTCTGTCGAGACGGTCGCCGACGGGCGCAGCCACCTGAAGGCACGCGTGCGTGCCGTTCCAGAAAACGGCGCCGCCAATGCAGCGCTGGAGAGAGTGGTCGCCAAGGCGTTCGGTGTGCCGGCGTCGTCGGTCTCGGTCGTTGCCGGGGGCACCTCGCGGCTAAAGACGCTGCGTATTCTGGGTGATCCGGCCGTGCTGGCGAAGAGCGTCGAGACGCTGACCCGGTAGTACGCGCTAGTCTCCCAGCGGCAGCTTCGGATCGTCGACCTTCAGCGTGTTCACGCTCTGCTTGATGCGGCGCAGGTTCTCCAGCACCTTGGGTCCACGCGATTCCGCCACTGTGGTGGCGATCATGTCGAGTATGGCCAAAAGCGCGTAGCGAGACGAGGTCGGCTTGTAGATGTTGCCGTCCTCGAAAGGCTGCAGAAGGATGACCGTGTCGGCGACCTTGGCCAAAGCCGAGTCCGGCGCCGTGATGGCGACGGTCGCCGCGCCATATTGCTGCGCGACCTCGACCGCCTCGATCACCGAGCGCGCATAGCCTGACACCGAAAACGCGACCAGCGTGGTCTCGGGCGTCGCCACCGCGGCATACATGCGCTGCAACTGACCATCGATCTGGGCAAGCGCGGATAGGCCCAGCCGGAACAGCCGGTTCTGCATCTCGGTCGCCATCATCGAGGAAATGC
>NZ_JANINM010000496.1 GCF_024509055.1 Mesorhizobium sp.
GAAGGCGCGCTGCACCATCGACGAGCGCTCGTACTTCATGTTGTCGCGCAGATAGTCGAAGCCGAGCTCGTTGTTGGTGGCATAGGTGACGTCGGAAGCGTAAGCCTCGCGGCGCTCATCATCGGAAAGGCCGTGGACGATGATGCCGACGGTCAGGCCGAGGAATTTATAGACGCGGCCCATCCATTCGGCGTCGCGCTTGGCGAGGTAGTCGTTGACGGTAACGACATGCACGCCCTTGCTGGCCAAAGCGTTGAGATAGACCGGCAGGGTGGCGACCAGGGTCTTGCCCTCGCCGGTGCGCATCTCGGCGATACCGCCATTGTGCAGCACCATGCCGCCGATCAGCTGTACGTCAAAAGGCCGCATGCCGAGCACGCGGCGGGCCGCTTCGCGCACCGTGGCGAAAGCCGGGATCAAGAGGTCGTCGAGCGAGGCGCCGTTGGCGAGATCCTGGCGGAACTTTTCCGTGCGCCCCGCAAGCTCGGCATCGGAAAGCGCCCGCATCTCGTTTTCCATGGCGTTGATGGCTTCGACCCTGGGCCGGGTCGACTTGACACGGCGGTCATTGGAAGAACCGAAAACCTTACGGGCGAGACCGCCGAGACTGACCATCCAATGGTCCTTTCGATAGCATTTTAGTCGTTGCGACGGGTGCCGGGCGGCCCCATCAAATCCGCGTGAATGCGGACAAACGCAAAAAGCGCCCGGAAAACGGTTCTGGACGCAAAGTCGTTGGACAGATAAGAGGGGGCTCAAACGATGTCAACGCTGCGTTAGCCCTATGGGCAGCGCCAAATTCCGCCACAATCAGATTGATCTGGAACCTGTTCCGCTCAAGCATCCCTATTGGCAATCCCCATTGGAGTTAAACTTGATGTCCCTGTTGTTCCGCCGTGCGTCGCTCGCCGGCCTTGGCCTGGCCTTAGGGCTCTCGGCTCTTTCGCTGTCGCCGCTGATGGCGCAGGAGACCGCTCCGGCCCAGCCGGACGCCGCCGCGCCTGCCGCCGCTCCCGTCGACCCGAATGCCGTGGTCGCCACCATCAACGGCGAAAAGCTGACCGAGGCTGACCTTGCGCTGGCTGAAGGCGAGCTGTCGCAGCAATTCGCGCAGCTGCCGCCGGAGCAGCGCCGCGCCGCGGCGCTTTCGGCGGCGATCGAGATACGCGTCATGGCCAAGAAGGCCGTCGACAGCGGTCTCGACAAGGATCCGGATTTCCAGCGTCGCATGGCGTTCCTTCAGCAGCGCGCCCTGCATGGCGAAGTGGTCGAGAAGGACGTCGTCGACAAGGTGACGGATGCCGATGTGCGCGCCCGCTACGACCAGGAAATCGCCAACACACCGCCGGTCAACGAAATCCACGCCCGTCACATCCTCGTGAAGACGAAGGAAGAAGCCCAGGCGATCATCAAGGAACTGGACGGCGGCGCCGACTTCCAGAAGCTCGCCAACGAGCACACCAGCGACCCGAGCGGCAAGACCAATGGCGGCGACCTCGGCTGGTTCGGCCCGGGACAGATGGTGCCGGAGTTCGACAAGGCGGCGTTCGCGCTCGAGGTTGGTAAATATTCGAAGGAGCCGGTGCAGTCGCAGTTCGGCTGGCACGTCATCAAGGTCGAGGACAAGCGCGCCAAGCAGCCGCCGGCTTTCGACGACGTCAAGGACCAGGCCAAGCAGGCGGTGATCCGCGACAAGTATTTCGCCATGGTCAAGGAACTGCGCTCGGCCGCCAAGGTCGAGATCCCGGACGGGAAGCTGAAGGCAGCGGTCGACACGCTGGAAAACGGCAAGTAATCCGCAGCCGGATGTCAATCCTGCAAAGGGCGCCTTTGGGCGCCCTTTCGCTTTTCAGGCTTCAGGCGGCCATTATTCCGCGCGTGATGTAGCGGACGGCGGTGCGGATCGTCGTTTCGTCCTCGTCGAGGCGATCCGTCAACAAATGCCTCCAGGCGAAGGAGGCGATCAGGTCCGCCACGATCCCGGCATCGATATCCGCCGCGACTTCACCGCGAGCCTTGGCGCGCTCGATCATCTGACTGGTATGACTGCGGCGCCCTCTCGTGTAGTCGGCCAGCGCCACAGCGGCGGTCTCGTCAGATTGCGCCTCGGCGACCACCGATCTGAAGATCTTGCCCGACGGGCTATCGCGCCAATGCACGAACAGGTTCTTGAGGAAGCCGACAAGGTCTTCCTCGATGTTTCCAGTATCGGGCGTCTCGACGCGCTTTTGGCGTTTATACACCTCGATCAGCAGCGCTGCCTTGCTCGGCCACCAGCGGTAGATGGTCGGTTTTCCGGCGCGCGCGCGTCGCGCGACGGCCTCGATCGAGAAGCCGGAATAGCCGTCTTCACCAAGCACGGCTTCAGCCGCCTCCAGGATGGCGTCGGCGCTTTCGGGATTGCGCCTGGCGCCGATCGATTTGCGCCCGCGGGCCGCGGCGTCACCCATTTCGCCTTCCTTAGCCGGTGAATCTGTTGGCAATCATATTGGGTCCGGAGATGAAACGAAACGATCCGTTTTAGGTTGCGGAGGCGTCGGCCTGGCAGCAGACGCGCGGCCAGACGCCCCTTGCGCCGGGCCGCGCTATCGGGCAAACCGGCCTTCTTTTCGCGTTCTTGCCGCTCCGGGGTCCCGATGTCCGCTACGATTTCGCCGCTTGCACCCAAGAAATACCCCAAGATGCCGGTCATCGAGGGCGTGCGCATCGCGACCGCCGAGGCCGGGATCAAATACAAGAACCGTACCGACCTGCTCGCCATGGTCTTCGATCCGGGAACGGCCGTGGCCGGCGTCTTCACCCGGTCGAAATGCCCGTCGGCGCCGGTCGACTACTGCCGCCAGAACCTGCCCGCCGGCAAGGCGCGCGTGCTGGTGGTGAATTCCGGCAATGCCAATGCCTTCACCGGCAAGAAGGGCAAGGCTTCGACGGCGCTGACCGGCGAAGCGGCGGCAAAGGCCGCGGGCTGTGGCGAGAACGAGGTGTTCCTGGCCTCCACCGGCGTCATCGGCGAACCGCTGGACACCAACAAATTCAGCCATCTGCTGGCCGGCCTGGTGACGGACGGCAAGCTGGATTCGTGGACCGAGGCGGCCAAGGCCATCATGACCACCGACACCTATCCGAAGGTGGCGACGCAGACGGTGAGGCTCGGCGAGACCGACGTCACCATCAACGGCATCGCCAAGGGCGCCG
The DNA here is from genome assembly GCF_024509055.1 of Mesorhizobium sp. Classification (GTDB taxonomy): domain Bacteria; phylum Pseudomonadota; class Alphaproteobacteria; order Rhizobiales; family Rhizobiaceae; genus Mesorhizobium. Next base: position 3,196 of record NZ_JANINM010000496.1, read on the forward strand.
GCATGATCGCGCCGGATATGGCGACGATGCTTTCCTTCATCGCCACCGACGCGCCGATCGCCGCTCCGGTGCTGCAGGACCTGCTGTCACGCGGCACGGCCAAAACCTTCAACGCCGTCACCGTCGACAGCGACACCTCGACCAGCGACACGCTGCTCCTCTTCGCCACCGGCAAGGCGGCCGCGCGCGGCGCTCCGGTGATCAGCGATCCGAAGGATGCGCGGCTCGGCGCCTTCCGCCGCGCGCTCGGCAAGGTGCTGAAGTCGCTGGCGCTGCAAGTGGTGCGTGACGGCGAGGGCGCGCGCAAGCAAGTCGAGGTTACAGTGACCGGCGCGAAATCGGCGCGCTCGGCCAAGCGCATCGCGCTCTCGATCGCCAATTCGCCGCTGGTCAAGACGGCGGTCGCCGGCGAGGACGCCAATTGGGGTCGCGTCGTCATGGCCGTCGGCAAGGCCGGCGAGCCGGCGGACCGGGACCGCCTGTCGATCTGGTTCGGCGACAACCGGCTGGCGTTCGAGGGCGAGCGCGATCCGGCCTATTCGGAGGAAGCGACCTCGGCCTATATGAAACGCGACGACATCCGCATCCGCGCCGATATTGGCATCGGCCGCGGCAAGGCGACGGTGTGGACCTGCGATCTCACCAAGGAATATGTCGCCATCAACGGCGACTACCGGAGCTGATGGCGCCTGTGTCCAGGCATCCGGGGAGCGTGCTTGCGATGGTGCGCCGCTACGAGGCGGCGGGTTTCCGCGCATGGCCCGCGGCTGCTGTGCATTACGACGGCACCTGGCTGGTGCGGCTGACGGCCGGCCATCCCGCCAAGCGGTTGAATTCGGTCAATCCGCTCGATCCTGGCGACACCGATCACGTCGCTGAACGCATCGTGCGCGCCAGCCGACGGTTCGACGCTTATGGCCGGCCGCTGACATTCCGGATGTCGCCACTGTCGGGGCAGATGCTGTCCAAGCATCTCGACGAGGCCGGCTGGAACCGGTTCGACGAATCGCTGGTCATGCGGCTGCCGCTGGCGGAAGCCGAGCTTGGCGAAGCCATGGACCAAATTCCGCTTAAGGACATCAGCCGCTTCATCGGCGCGCTTCTCAAGACGAGCGGCTCGGATGCCTCCCTGCGGCCGGGCCTGTCGGAAGTCATCGGCGCCATCCAACCGGAAGCCGGGCTGTTCGCGCTCGAAGACGGCAGCGAGCCGCTGGCGACGCTGATCTGCGTCCATGATGGCGATCTTGCCGGGCTGTTCGAGGTCGCCACCGAAAAGTCGGCACGCAAGAAGGGCCATGGCCGCAACCTCATTCTGTCGGCATTGAAATGGGCCAGGCTGCGCGGCGCGCGCGAGGCCTGGCTGCAGGTCGAAGCCGGAAACGTGCCGGCGTTGGCGCTTTACCGGTCGCTCGGCTTCGAGGAAGTCTACCGCTACCACTATCGAAGGCCGCCCGGCGCATGAGCGAGATCAAGCCATCCGGCAGGCGCCTGCTGCTGGTCGCTGCCTGCGCGCTGGTCGACGCCGACCGGCGCGTGCTCCTGGCGCAGCGCCCCGAAGGCAAGCAGCTGGCTGGCCTCTGGGAGTTTCCCGGCGGCAAGGTAGAACCGGGAGAGACTCCCGAAGAATGCCTGGTCCGTGAGCTCCATGAGGAACTCGGCGTCGAGACCGAAATTCCTTGCTTGGCGCCGCTCACCTTCGCCAGCCACTCCTATGACGACTTTCACCTGCTGATGCCGCTCTATATCTGCCAGCGGTTTCGGGGCATCGCCCAGCCGAGGGAAGGGCAAGGACTGAAGTGGGTGAGGCCGCGCCAGATGCGCGACTATCCGATGCCCCCAGCCGACGCGCCGCTGGTCCAGTTCCTCATCGACCTTCTGTAATCCCCGCCGCCGCTTTGTCTGTTTTAGGCAGCGTTAATGGAAGATTTATCTCGACGTGAAAAATTGAACGAAGCGTCCGCTTTGTTTGGAGCCAATTCATGAGCCTCGAGAGAGACTGGGATTCGATCCGGCCCGACCGGGGTTTCCGCGCCGTGGATGCCGGCATGGGCATTTTGCGGATCACGCTGCTCTTTGGTTCCGCCGCTGTGGCGCTGGCGCTGATCGCCACGCCCTTCCTGGACAGCCAGACGCGTTCGCAAAGCGCTCGTGACAGCTTCGCAAGCGGCCTCGACATGGCAAGCACCGGCTCGATCGGTCATCGCGACATCTACACACTGCGTCGCAGCGTGCTCCAGCCGCTGCCAAGCTCCATCTGCGTGATCCGCAACGACGGCAGCCGTCACGGCGACTGCTGATTTTTGGTTAATGACTTTTTCGGGACAGGCCTGTTTCATTCGCTGTTAAGCTTTTGCTGTTAACCTTTCTTAACGGGTAGGACATTAGAATTTCTGCATGAGGGATCGACGACCATGAAAAACCTGCTGCAGCAATTCGTTAAAGATGAAACGGGCGCCACGGCCATCGAATACGGCCTGATCGTCGCGGTGCTGTCGCTGGCCATCATCGGTGGTGTCGGCCAGGCCGCCAGCGCCCTCCAGTGGCTATTCAGCGACAACAGCAGCAGGCTTGTCCAAGCCTTCTCCCCCTGACGACACCGGTCCGGCATCGGAGGGGTTCATCCGAGCAGAGCGGCCGATCACTCCTGAGGTGGTTGTTTTTAGCGATCCTGGACGGAAGCCGCAGTGTGTTGTTCCTGGAACTGTTCCGGCCGCGCAGGACTCAACGTTCTGCCGGCTTCTCCAGAATCGCCTTGAGCGAGACTTTCGCCGAACCGGGCCTGAGCGGCTTCTGCTGCGAGGCGTCGGGCGCCCAGCCGGACAGCCAGACGATCGAAAAGCTGGCGCGGATGCGGCCGTCCGGATCTGAAAATCGTTCCGCATAGATTTCGGCGGCGCGCGCGAACAGCCGCCTTGTGTCCGGCCGCCGGCTGCGGTCGAGAAGCGGGTTGGTTTCACCCATGGCGCGCAGATCGGCGGCGAGGCTGAACAGCGAATCGTAACGCACCGTGACTGTTTCGACGTCGGCCACTGGAAGCGCCAGGCCAGCGCGCTGCAGCAGAGCGCCCGCGTCGCGCACGTCGGTGAACGGCAGGACGCGCGGGCTGGCGCCGCCATGGAGCTCGGTCTCGGCGGTCAGCAGGCTCTCGCGAAGCTCGGCAAGCGTGCCAGCGCCAGCAAAAGCGCCGAGGAAGAGCCCGTCGGGCCGCAGCGAACGACGGATCTGTGCAAGAACGCCGGGAATGTCGTTCATCGCCTGCAACGACAGCAACGAGACGACGAGATCGAGGCTTTCGGCTTCGAACGGCACGGTTTCGAGCGGCGTCACCACACCGTTGCCGGGGCCGACGAACGCCTCGTCCGCCTCGACGCGTACGATGTCGCCCACCTTGCCGCTTGCCGCGATCACCTCGACTGCCGCCGGCGTCTGGCAGAACAGCGCCGCCGCCTTGCCGAACCGGCGTTCGACGGCGTCGAGACGGTCGGCCAGGTCCTCTGCCGCCCGCTGCATCAGAAAATCGGCGCCGGCGATCGGGTGCGCAAGCGCCCGGCGCTTATGCGCAAGCCAAAGCTCGGTATCGATCAAGGGCTGCAATGGATAGGTTCCTGTTGTCCGCGCGACCCGGAGTGGTGCTATGGTGCGCGGGGGTTTCAATCACGTGGCCGATCCGCTGGAGAAGATCAAGACCGTCGCTGTCGCGAGTCTCGCGCGCCGGGCACTCGGCTGGCCGGCGCGAATGCTGTTTCCGCCGGTCTGCGCCGGCTGTCGCCGGCAGGTGTCGCAGCCCGGGGTGCTGTGCGGCGCCTGCTGGCCGAAGCTCCGATTGCTGGAGAAGCCCTGGTGCCCGGTCATGGGCACTCCGTTCACGCACGACATGGGTGAAGGCTTCCTGTCCGCCGAGGCGATCGCCGATCCGCCGCCGTTCGAGCGGGCGCGGGCCGCGGCGGTCTATTCAGGGGTCGCGCGCCAGATGGTGCAGGGGCTGAAATACCAGGATCGCACCGATCTCGCGCCCTGGATGGCGCGCTGGATGGTGCGAGCCGGCGCGGAATTGATCGCGGACGCCGACGTGGTCGTGCCTGTTCCGCTGCACTGGCGGCGCTTCTTTCGGCGCCAGTTCAACCAGTCGGCGGAACTGGCGCGAGCGGTGTCGAAGCTCTCCGGCCTGCCGTTTTCACCGGCGGCGGTCAGGCGCGTGAAGCTGACCCGCCAGCAGGTCGGGCTGGAGCGGCACGAGCGGGAGGAGAACGTGCGCGCCGCCTTCCGCGTCCGGCCCGAAGCCGAGATCGAGGTCGCCGGCCGCAGGGTGCTCGTCATCGACGACGTCTACACAACCGGCGCCACCGTGCGCGCGGTCGCCAAGGCGCTGAAGAGAGGCGGCGCCGGAACGGTCGACATTCTCACCTTCGCCCGTGTGTTGCCGGGGGACTTCCGAGCTGACGAGTCCGCGACTATATAGGCTGGTTGAGTTGTCGTTTTTTGCATGTCTTTTGCGCATGCATGAGCAGGATTGCTGGCCGATGGTCGATGTGACGATCTACACCCGTATGATGTGCGGTTACTGCACAGCCGCCAAGCGGCTGCTTGACCGCAAGGGTGTGGCCTATACCGAGCACGACGCTTCCTTCTCGCCGGAACTGCGCCAGGAAATGATTTCGCGCGCGCATGGGCGCACCACCTTTCCGCAGATTTTCATCGGCGACAGTCATGTCGGCGGCTGTGACGACCTCCACGAACTGGAGGCGGAAGGCCGGCTGGACGCCATGCTTGCCAACGGGAGATGACGATGGGTTCCTTCAAGGTCGCGGCCGTGCAGATGCGCTCGGGCACCAATCCGGCGCGCAACGCCGAGGATATGGAACGGCTGGTGCGCGAGGCCGCGGGCCTGGGCGCCACCTACGTGCAGACGCCGGAAATGACGGGCGCGCTGATCCGCGACAAGCAGGCAGGCGCTGCCGCGTTCATGTCCGAGGACAAGGATGTCGTCGTCGCCACGGCGCGGAGGCTGGCGAAGGAACTCGGCATCTATCTGCATGTCGGCTCGACGGCGATCCGTCGCGCCGACGGCAAGCTCGCCAACCGAGCCTTCCTGTTCGCGCCGGACGGCGCCATGGTCGCCGGTTACGACAAGATCCACATGTTCGATGTCGACCTCGACAATGGCGAGAGCTGGCGCGAGTCCGCCTCCTACGAGCCGGGTTTGGAAGCGGTCGTCACGAACATCAAGGGCGCGAGGCTAGGCTTCGCGGTCTGCTACGACCTGCGTTTCCCGCAGCTGTTCCGGGCCGAGGCGCTGGCCGGCGCCGACGTCCTGTCCGTACCCGCCGCCTTTACGCGCCAGACCGGCGAGGCACATTGGCACGTGCTCTTGCGGGCGCGTGCGATCGAGAACGGCGCCTATGTCGTGGCGGCCGCGCAAGGCGGCCTGCACGAGGACGGCCGCGAGACCTATGGCCATTCGTTGATCGTCGACCCATGGGGGCGTATCATCGCGGAAGCCGCGCATGACGAGCCGGCGGTGATCGTGGCCGAAATCGATCCGGCCCAGTCCGCGGCCGCGCGCCGCAAGATACCCAATCTCAAGAACGCACGCGATTTCACCGTCAATGCTGGCGCGGCGGAGCCGTCGCGCCTCAGGGGTGCAGCCTCTTGATCCGTTTTTCCCTGATCTGCGAACATGAGCACGAGTTCGAAGCGTGGTTCCGCAGCAATGATGATTTCGACACGCAAAAGAAGCGCGGTTTCGTCGACTGCCCGGCCTGCGGCTCGCACAAGATAGAAAAGGCGCTGATGGCGCCGGCCGTCTCGACCTCGCGCAAGCAGGAAAAGGTCGCCTTGGCCATGGGCGAGGCGCAGAAGCAGGCGCTGGCGCAGCTCAAGGCGCTGGCCGACAAGGTGCGCGAGAACGCCGACTATGTCGGTGACAAGTTCGCCGAGGAGGCGCGCAAGATCCATTTCGGCGAGACCGATCCGCGCGGCATCTATGGCGAGGCCACGCCGGAAGAGGCCAAAGGCCTTATAGAGGACGGCGTCGAATTCATGCCGATTCCCGGTTTTCCCGACGATCGCAATTAGCGACAGCGGGAGCGCTTGACGCTCTCCAGGCTGCGATTGCGCAAGCGGTCCATTGGGCCGGGCGCGGCGTCTATACCTTCGTATATTCAAGTATACCACCGCCAAATTGACCGTCTCGCAAGGCGGTGGGAGAAGGTCTGTGCCTTCGCAACAGTGATCGCTTTGGAACCAAGAACAGATGGACAGCTACCCGAGTAGCTGTCCGGTCAGCGTTTTCGCGCGTGGCCGGGCAGCTATGCATCGAACCGGATCGCCGCTGGCGCAGTCTGCCAGGCGAGCATCGAACGGGCCTAGCTCGTCGGCTCGCCCGTGGGACGGTCGATAGCGGTCCCAGGAGGTGAGTGATGAACAAGATTTTCGTCTTCCACGGCAAGGACGAGATGCCGTCCGTCGGCAAGGCGCCCATGGCCCGGTCCTCGACCAGCGCGCGTGTTCTGCCGTTCCGGCGCGGGGCGCCGAATTTCGCACTGCGCGCGGTATGGCGGCGCGACCCCACGAGCGGCAGGCTCGAATGCCGCTGGCAAGCGGAGCGCGGCATCGCATCCGAAGATGGCTCCGGTCGCCGGCGAATCCCCGTCGTCAGGCGCGGCGTTGCCGCCGTTGCGGTGCGCCGCGCGTCATCCCTGCTCCGCTGAGGTTCCGCCATGGTGTTTCTTCCTCAAGACCGTCCGGAGCAGAGCGCCGTCGCAGCCTTCGTCCGTTCCCGTCTCCTGCCCAACAGCTACGACGTCGTCGCATTCGCCCTGGTGATCGCGACGATCGCGCTTGTCCTGCGGGGGTCGCACGAGATGCGGGCCTCGCTCGAGGCGCTGCAGATGGCCCCGGTCTCGCTCGACATCGGCCATCTGCCCGAATATGCCCTGCGCACGACGCTCAGGATGTTCGCGGCGATCATCGCTTCGCTCATCTTCACCTTCATCGTGGCGACGCTCGCCGCCAAGAGCAAGCGCGCCGAGCTTGTGATCATCCCGGCGCTCGATATCCTGCAGTCGGTGCCGGTGCTGGGCTTCCTGACCTTCACCGTCACTTTCTTCATCGGGCTGTTTCCGGGCAGCCAGCTCGGCGCCGAGTGCGCGTCGATCTTCGCGATCTTCACCGCCCAGGCCTGGAACATGGCCTTCTCCTTCTATCAATCGCTGCGCACCGTTCCGAACGACCTCGATGAGGTCAGCCGGGGCTACCGGCTGTCCGCATGGCAGCGATTCTGGAAACTCGAGGCGCCGTTCGCGGCGCCCGGGCTGATCTGGAACACGATGATGTCGATGTCGGGCGGCTGGTTCTTTGTCGTGGCTTCGGAGGCGATCACCGTCGGCAACACGACGGTCCAGCTTCCCGGCATCGGATCCTACCTGGCGCTGGCCATCGACCAGAAGAACTTCACAGCCGTGGCATGGGCCGTGCTGGCGATGGCGGTGCTGATCGTGCTCTATGACCAGCTGCTGTTCCGCCCGATCGTCGCCTGGGCGGAGAAGTTCCGCTTCGAGCAGACGGCGAGCCAGGACAAGCCCCGTTCCTGGGTCTACAGCATGATAATCCGTACCCGGCTGCTGAAGCGGCTGATGATCCCCTTCGGCTGGGCCTGGGACCGCCTGATGCTTATCCGTCTCGACGGTGGCAGGACGAAAGCCCGATCGGCCGAGGTCGGCCGCGCGAGCCGGGTCATCGATCGCCTCTGGCTGGTGCTTGTCCTGATCCTGACGGCGTGGGGCGCCTGGATCGCTTTCGACTATATGCGCCAGACCCTGTCCTGGAGCGACGCGAAGGAGGCATTCGGCGGCGGCCTGGTGACGCTGCTGCGCGTCATCGTCCTGATCGCGGTCGCCAGCGTCATCTGGGTGCCGATCGGCGTCTGGATCGGGCTCAGGCCGGCGGTTGCCGAACGCGTCCAGCCACTGGCGCAGTTCCTGGCTGCCTTCCCTGCGAACGTGCTGTTTCCCTTCGCTGTCGTCGCTATCGTTGCCACCGGCGTCAGCCCGAACATCTGGCTGTCGCCGCTCATGGTGCTGGGCACGCAGTGGTACATATTGTTCAACGTGATAGCGGGCGCCTCCGCCTTTCCCACCGACCTCAAGGAAGCGGCCTCGGTCTACCAGATACGCTCATGGACCTGGTGGCGGCGTGTCATCCTGCCGGGGATTTTCCCGTATTACGTGACGGGCGCCATCACCGCTTCCGGCGGCTCGTGGAACGCCAGCATCGTCGCCGAGCTGGCGAGCTGGGGTGACACCAAGCTCGAGGCCTACGGTCTTGGCGCCTACATCGCCAAGGCGACCGAAGCAGGTGACTTTCCGCGTGTCGTGCTCGGCATCGCCGTCATGTCGCTCTTCGTCACACTCTTCAACCGCACCCTGTGGCGCCCGCTCTACGTCTATGCAGAGCGCCGGCTGCGCCTCGATTGACC
>NZ_JANINM010000497.1 GCF_024509055.1 Mesorhizobium sp.
GGGTTTTTTGAAACCTTATTTAGAACCCTGTGCCAAGATGATCCATGGGGATTTCTCAGGGCCGGGCAGCCAACACAGTCATGACAGGTTCCGTACTCATAGTCGATGACGATCCCGTGCAGCGCAGGCTGCTCGAGGCGGCGGTAACGAAATTCGGCCACAGCGCGATCGTCGCCGATGGCGGCGAGGCTGGGCTCGGCGTGCTCGACGGTCCGGACTCACGTGACGTGTCGGTCGTCATCCTCGACCTCGTCATGCCTGGCCTCGACGGCATCGGCGTGCTGAAGGCAATGCGTGAGCGCGCCATCAACGTCCCTGTCATCGTGCAGACCGCGCAGGGCGGCATCGAGACCGTGGTTTCCGCCATGCGTCATGGCGCCTTCGACTTCGTCGTCAAGCCGGCCTCTCCGGACAGGCTGCAGACATCGATCTCCAACGCGCTGAAAGTCGAGGCGGTCGAGGACGAGATGAAGCGCACGTCGCGGCGGCGCGGCGGCCATCTCAGCTTCAAGGACCTGATCACGCGCAGCCCGGCAATGGACCGTGTGATCCGCCTCGGCCAGAAGGCGGCTGCCTCCAACATTCCGATCCTGATCGAGGGCGAGTCGGGCGTCGGCAAGGAGCTGGTGGCGCGCGCCATCCAGGGCAGCGGCGACCGCCGCTCGAAACCTTTCGTCACCGTCAACTGCGGCGCCATTCCCGACAACCTGGTGGAATCGATCCTGTTCGGCCATGAGAAGGGCTCCTTCACCGGCGCCACCGACAAGCACACCGGCAAATTCGTCGAGGCGCATTCCGGCACGTTGTTCCTCGACGAGATCGGCGACCTGCCGCTCGACGTCCAGGTCAAGCTGCTTCGCGCGGTCCAGGAGGGCGAGGTCGATCCGGTCGGTGGACGCTCGACCGTCAAGGTCGACATCCGGCTGATTTCGGCGACGCACCGCGACCTCCTGCAGCGGGTCAAGGACGGCAAGTTCCGCGAGGATCTGTTCTACCGGCTGAACGTCTACCCGATCTTCGTGCCGCCGCTGCGCGACCGCCGCGACGACATTCCCCATCTGGTTCGCCATTTCATGGACAAGGTCGCGCCGGCCGATCCGCGCCGCCGCCTCACCGGCATATCGACCAGGGCCCTGGCGATGCTGCAGGCCTATGACTGGCCTGGCAACATCAGGCAGTTGGAAAACGCCGTATTCAGGGCGTCGGTGCTTGCCGAAGGAGACTTGCTAACGGAGGAGGAATTCCCGCAGATCCGGGCGCAGGTGGAAGGAACGGTCAATCTCGACGTCGAGCCGGCGTCAGCGGACATCGATGAGGCCGCCGGACAGCCGGAGCAGGCGGGCCGCGCCTCCAGCGGGTCAGAAAATGACTTGCCCGGTGACGATGCGGCGGCGAGGCCGCCGACGCGTTTCGGCACGCTCAGGGCGCTCGACGAGCGCGGCAATGTGCGGGCGTTGGCCGATGTCGAGTTCGAGATGATCAAGCTCGCGATCGACCACTATAACGGCCAGATGAGCGAGGTCGCTCGGCGCCTTGGGATCGGCCGCTCGACGCTCTACCGCAAGTTGAAGGAATATGGCATTGACCCCGAAGCTGGCCGTGTCGACCGGTTGGCGTCCTGACGTGCGGCCGGTAATAGGTCTGATCCAGCTAAACCTTGAGTCAATTTGTCGCTTTTGCCCGAAAAAGCACTGTTAAACAGTTGCTTGGGTATGGCTGATCACGCATTAAGGCTAACGGTAACAGTTCGTGTGGCTGCTCGTGGCGGATTTCCGATTTAAACCAGTGATTTACCACGAAAAGCGGTGCATCATTTTTGACGGGATATCGCCACTGTGTTACCGCATTTCGGCTTCAATAAGCGATGATTAACCATTAGGATCGATATTCGGATGTGAAAACCACACATCCGTTTGGGCAAATCCGGGGACAAACGGCAGCCTGCAAGGCCTTTTGATTTGAACAAAGTCGAACGACGCAAAAACGCGCGGCATCTTTTCATGAGCGTCTGGCCGAAGTGGCTGGCAGCTGTGATCATTGCTGTCGGGTTCTTGTCCGCAGCCGCCTCGGGCGCGCGAGCGGAAGTCCGTTCGCTCAAGCTCTATCACCTGCATACGCACGAAAAGGCCGAGATCGTGTACAAGCGCAACGGGCGCTACGATCCGGAAGGGCTTCGCAAGATCAACATCATCCTGCGCGACTGGCGCCGCAACGAGCCCACCAAGATGGACCCGCGGCTGCTCGACCTAGTGTGGGAGGCTTACCGCGAAAGCGGCGCGACCGACTACATCCAGGTGGTCTGCGGCTATCGTTCGCCCTCGACAAATGCGCTGCTGCGCAGCCGCAGCCGCGGTGTCGCCGAGAAAAGCCAGCATATGCTTGGCAAGGCGATGGACTTTTTCATTCCAGGCGTGCCGCTGAAGAAGCTGCGCAACATCGGCCTGAAGATGCAGGGCGGCGGCGTCGGCTATTACCCGAGCTCCGGCTCGCCTTTCGTCCACATGGACGTGGGCAATGTGCGCCACTGGCCGGGCATCAGCCGCCAGGAACTGGTCGGCCTGTTCCCGAACGGCAAGACGCTGCATGTGCCGAGTGATGGCCGGCCGCTGCCGGGCTACGAGCAGGCACTGGCCGCCTACAAGGCGCGCGCCGGCTCTGGCACGCCCAACATCGAGCTGGCCAGTGCCGGCGGTACGACCAAGCGGTCCGGTGGCTTGTTCTCCTGGTTTGGCGGTGGCCAGGACGAGGCCGATGACGAAGCCGATGACAGCGCGCCTCAGGCGAAAGCCGTAAAACAGGTACAGGTCGCCACGGCCCGCAGCGGCACCTCCTCGGCCATTGCGATTGTGGCGCCGCAGGACGCCAAGCGCGCCAATATTCCGCAGATCGCGGACGCCAGTGCCGACGATTCGCAGGATACGCCTTCGCAGGGTACGCCGGAGACGATCATAGCCGCCTTGCCGCCGAAAGAAGTGCCGGTACCGGCTTTCGCGCCGCGTCCGAAGGTCGATGTCGGACAGCAGACGCCTGAGAACGTGCCGTTCGCAACGGCCGATGCCTCCGCCGCGACCGAACAAGCCGTGGCGACCGCGCAGGCGCCGGGCAAGGTTCCGTTCGGCGCCGCCAATGCCGCCGACGCCGCGGCCGCCGATCCGGCCCAGGTGGCGGTCAACAATATTCCGTTGCCGACCTGGAGACCCGACCGCTCGACGCCGGTCGAACTGACGGCCAAGGACAAGAACGTCTTGCTGGCGCTTGCGGACACAGCCGCGCAGGACAAGAGCGCGACCGACGCATTCTCGGTGCTGCCGACGGCGCGTCCCGACACGAGCAAGCCGGATGAGATCAAGGCCGTTCTTGAGCAGGCCAGCGCCACGAGCACCGTGAGCGCCAGCAGCCCGGAATATCAGCTGGCGTCGCTGACTGAGCCGCAGCAACCCCGTTCCGCCTTCAACGATCCGTCGGGCGTGGACGCGGCGTCGCCGCGTGAAGCCATCGCCGCGCGCCCAGCGGGCACTGACCCGGCGCAGGCAATCGGCGCCGGCGTGAAGACCACGCCCAAGGAGTCGAGGGCCTCGGCTCGCGACATGAAGCCCGGACCGAAGGCGACCGTGGTGGCAGCGCCGCCGCAGGCGGCGCGCTGGGCGCTGGGCAGCGGCGAGAACATCGCAACCGTTTCCAGCTCGACGACCGCGCCGCGCTTTGCCTACAACATCGTGCATACGCCGCCGAGCGAGGTCTATACGGCGGGCTTCCAGACGGACGCCGAGACGCCCGACGCAAGCCGCTTCACCGGCAACGCCGTGAAGTTCCTTTCGGTCGCCCGTTTCCAGACGAAATAGCAAGCCGCTTGAGGATACTGAAGCCGCGCCGCGCGACCGGTGCGGCTTTTTTGTTTCGGGTCGAGCTAGCCCGCTGTGGTGTTGGCGACGGCATTCTGGCCGGACCGGATCGAACTCACACCCGGCTAAACTTGTCGTGAAGGCGGAACGCTCCGCTCCTTTCGAAGGTTAAAGGTTGTTCGTTCCAACCTGAGGATATCATGAAGAAAATTCTTTTGGCGTCAGCACTGGCGGTGGTGGCGGCATCGGCGTCAATCGCTCCCTCACAAGCCCAAACAATGGTCGTCAGGCCACACCACCGGCACCACTGCGAAACAAGGCTGGTCACGCATTGGCGGCACCATCATAAGGTGATCGAGAAGGTCAAAGTCTGCAGGTAATTGCGTTACATCGACCTTGCCCGGTCGGCGTAAGCCGGCCGGGTTTTACGAAGGGTAAGTTGGCTAATCGACCTCCAGCGACGGCGCTTCTCCCCTTGACAGGAGCCGCGCGGCATCGCGCATCGGAGGCAATCCGAAATGGCGGGCATATTCCCGGCTGAACTGGGATGCGCTTTCGTAACCGACGGTGAAGGCGACACGCGCCGCGTTGCCCGGTTCCGCGATCAGCAGGTGGCGGGCCTCCAGCAGGCGGACCTGCTTCTGGTACTGGATCGGGCTCATGGCCGTCGCCGCCTTGAAGTGGCGGTGAAACGCGGCATTGCTCATATGGGCGAGCCGGGCCAGTTCCGTGACGTCGATCGGCTCGTTGTAGTGCCGGCGGATCCACGCCGTGGCGCGGCGGATCTGCGACAGGCGCCCGTCGGCTCGCGCCAGTTCGCGCAGCTTCGCGCCTTGCGGACCTTGCAGCAGCCGGAAGGCTATCTCGCGCTCGAGCATCGGGGCGAGCACGGGAATCTCGGTCGGCCGGTCGAGCAGCCGCAGCATCCGGCGCCATGCATCGAGCAGATCGTCACCGGCAGGGCAGGTCGCAAAGCCATCGCCGACGAGCGCAGGCACGTGGTCGATAAGCAACGCGGCGATCAACTCTAAATCGAGGGCAAAAGCGATGGCCAGGTAAGGGCGGACCGCACTGGCCTCGATCAACTGGCTGGTGGCGGGCGTCTCGACCGCATAGACGAAATAGCTGCCGGGACCATAACGAAGCGTGCGGTCGCCGATCAGCACCGATTTCTCGCCCTGCAGCACGAATAGCACAGTGGGCTGACACAACTCGGGCAGCGGAGGCGTCGGAACCTCGCTGCGGCCGATCGTGACACGAGGTACGGCCGTCCTCGTGCGCCGTCCGCGTGCATGGCGGCCGGCGATCGCGATCAGTTCTCGCAGTGGTTCGCTCATCGTTCCAACATCGCCGATCCCTGCAGCCCAGGCAACCGAGCGGGGTGCAGATGACGCGCACGTGACGCCAAAAGTGCGCACCTTGGTGACACGCAAAGTGCCCGCATCTGAGAGGATTAGGCAAGAGCAAGAGAGGTTCCGGCGCGCAAAGCCGATCGTTTCAGGTCATCTTCCAGATCACGGAAAAGGAGACATGTATATGACGGCACTGAAGAACGCGCTGGTGACCGGGGCAAACAAGGGCATAGGGCTGGAGACCGCGCGGCGCTTGGCGACGATCGGCTCCAAAGTCTGGCTCGGCGCTCGCGACGCCACGCGTGGCGCCGCCGCGGCAGCGGCATTGCGCGCCGAGGGATTGGACGTCGAATGGCTCGAACTCGACGTCACCAGTGACGTCAGCGTGGCGGCCGCCGCGAAGACCATCGCGGCGCAGGTGCCCAGCCTCGATGCGTTGGTCAACAATGCCGGCATCGCTCCAGGATATGTCGACGGACTCGGCCCGGATGGGCGTTACGAGCGACCGCCGAGCCGGGAAACAATTGCCGACATGAAGGCCACCTATGATGTCAACGTCTTCGGTCCGGTCCGTGTCACCCAGTCGTTCCTGCCGCTGCTCTTGGCGGCGCCGGCCTCTCGTGTCGTTATGGTGAGCAGTTTTCTCGGTTCGCTAGCGCGCGCCGCCAGCGACCAGTCGCCCAATGTCATGGGTTACGGCAGTTCGAAGACGGCGCTCAACTCCATAACGATAGCCTTCGCCAGGGAGCTCTCACCGCTCGGCATCATGGTCAACGCTGCCGCTCCAGGCTACACCGCGACCGATCTCAATGCGCACAGGGGTGGCCGTACGGTGCAGCAGGCGGCCGGGATCATCGTGCGCTTGGCGACGCTGGAGGCCGGTGGGCCGACAGGCGGTTACTTCGACGAGAACGGTCCGCTGCCCTGGTGAGCGCGGGCGCGACTACCTGGCCAGCGTGCTCGCTTCACGCGCCAACGCTTCGATCTCGTCCCACTTGCCGGCCTTGACAAGATCGTCGGGCGCAACCCATGAGCCGCCCACGCAGATGACGTTGGGCAGGGCAAGGTAGTCGGCGGCGTTCTTGCCGGTGATGCCGCCGGTCGGGCAGAACTTCACGTCGGCAAGCGGCGAGGCGAAGGCTTTCAGCGAAGCGATGCCGCCGGACTGCTCGGCCGGGAAGAATTTCAGGAAGCGCAGGCCGGCTTCGCGCGCGGTCATGATCTCGCCGGGCGTGATGGCGCCCGGCAGAAGCGGTACGGGGCTGTCCTTCGCGGCGTGGAGGAGCTGGCTGGTTACGCCGGGGCTGACGATGAATTTCGAGCCGGCATCCGCCGCTTCCTCGAACTGCCTGGCGTCGAGAATGGTGCCGGCGCCGACCACTGCTTCCTCGACCTCGGCCGCGACACGGCGGATCGCCTCCAGCGCATCCGCGGTGCGCAGCGTGATCTCGATCGCCCTCAGGCCCCCGCGTGAAAGGGCGCGGGCGAGCGGCACCGCATCGGCGACGTTGGCGATCTTGAGCACGGGAATGACCGGCTGGCCGTTGAGGAGCGACAGGAGCTTTTCGGTCTTGCTGGTCATTCGCTTGTCTCCGATACCGTGGATTTCAACCGATTAGCAGAGCGAGTACCTCAAGTCCACGAACGCGGGCGTGTCGCGATGTCACGCGGCTTCGCGTGACATCGCGCGGGAGGCGCATAACCGCTCTGCCTTGAAACGGCTTTCAGCACGGTTTAGTGGCATGGCCATGACAGATACCGCTCAAACCCGGCCGGTCCGTGTCGCCGCGCTATATAAATTTGCCCGGCTCGACGGCTTCGAGGCATTGCGCGCGCCGCTCGCCGCCTTCTGCTGCGGACGCGGCATCAAGGGCACGCTGCTTCTGGCGCATGAAGGCATCAACGGCACGGTGGCCGGCAGGGAAGACGCGATAGCGGAGTTGATCACCTATCTCCAGGCGATCGAAGGTCTTGCAGGCCTGGAGGTCAAATACAGCGGCGCCGCCGAGATGCCCTTCCACCGCATGAAGGTGCGGCTGAAGCGCGAGATCGTCACCATGGGCGTGGAGGACATCGATCCGGCAGCGAGCGCCGGCACCTACGTCGCGCCCGAGGACTGGAACGCGCTGATTTCCGGGACCGACACCATCGTCATCGACACGCGCAACGCCTATGAAGTGTCGATCGGCACCTTCAAGGGCGCGGTCGATCCGAAGACCTCGAGCTTTCGCGAGTTTCCAGCTTGGGTCGAGGAACATCGGGATGAACTCGAAGGCCACAAGGTCGCGATGTTCTGCACCGGCGGTATTCGCTGCGAGAAGGCGACTGCCTATGTGAAGTCGCTCGGTTTCAAAGACGTGTTCCATCTCAAGGGTGGCATCCTGAAATATCTCGAAGAAGTGCCGGCCGTGGAGAGCCTGTGGCAAGGCGAATGCTTCGTCTTCGACGAGCGCGTCTCGGTCTCGCACGGATTGATCGAGGGAGACGCAGAGCTCTGCCGAGCTTGCCGGCATCCGCTGACCGTCGAGGACCGGCTGTCGCCGCAATTCTCCGCCGGCGTCTCATGCCCGCATTGCTTCGAAGCGCGGTCGAACGGAGACCGCGAGCGCTATGCCGAGCGCCATCGCCAGGTCGAACTGGCGCAAGCGCGTGGTGGCAAGCGCCATATCGGAAGCTAAAACGCGACCGAATATCGATCGATAATCCACAACCAGGTTCCGTCGCGCTGGCGGCGGGCGACCTCGGTCGTAACGCTGCCGTCGGGCAGCCTCGTCGACGTCAACGCAAGGTCGCCGTTGATGAGGGCAGGGCGCTCCTCGCCGCGTTGGAACTTCTGGCCCGTGGCCAAGCCTTGTTCGAAGAGCGCGCGGATGGCTTCCCGACCGCGAACCAACTCTTCCCCGCCGCTGTCGACAATGGCGTCGGGCTCGAACAGCGCCAGCATCCCCTCGACGTCGCCCGCCCATTGCCGATCGACCAGCAGGCGCTCGAGGTCCTGGGGATCTCGCGCCGGCTCGCGGCTGGTTGCATCCGGCATTGCCTTGCTCCTTCAGAGTTCACCGCCGATCCTATCCGAAGCGCGGCCCGCTTTCGACACACGGGTCGCGCTTTTGCCGTGCGGGCATCGGGCGACAAAGCGTCCGTCCGTCATTGTAATGTCCATGCATGGGTCCTACCTCATGCCGGTCCGAAACCCTGCCCGGGCGTGTTCGGCCGGGCCCATTCTGGAGGCATTGATGCTCGACCCCAAGAAGCTGCTCGACGACCTTCTCGGCTCGCAAATTCCTGGCACGGGATCGACGGTCCGCGACAAGGCGGGGCAGGCGGTGCAGATGGCGAAGGACAATCCGCTCGCCGCCGGAGCGCTGGCCGCGGTGCTGCTCGGCACCGGCGCCGGCCGTCAGGTAACGGGTGCGGCCGTCAAGCTGGGCGGGCTGGCGGCTATTGGCGGCCTCGCCTACAAGGCCTACCAGAACTACAAGAATGGCGCCCACCCGGCGCAGGCGTCTACCACGGCCGAGCCGGAACTGCTGCCGCCTCCCGCTGACACCGCTTTCCACCCGTCCCAGGCACCACAGGGCGAGGATGAATTCACGCTCACCCTGGTACGCGCGATGATCTCGGCGGCGAAGGCCGATGGCCATGTCGACGACGATGAACGCAAGAAAATCGCCGACAAGCTCAAGCTCGCGGGCGTGGGTCCGCACGCGGAGGAGTTCCTGATGACCGAACTCCAGCGTCCGCTCGATCTCGACACGCTGGTCGCCGGCGCCAAGACGGATGCGCAGAAGCTCGAGCTCTACACGGCCTCGCGGCTAACCATCGATCCCGACACGCGCACGGAACGCGGTTATCTCGACCTGCTGGCCGGCCGTCTCGGGTTGCCGGATTCGTTGGTCGACCATGTCGAAGCCACAGTGTCGGCGGCGAAGGCGCCGGTTGGCGCCGCGCCCAACCCGCGTTGGTAGGCAACAGGGTTAGCACGCCGGATTTGCCGTTAACTTTTCGTTAACCCAGCAAGCGCATCATTCTAACCAGTCGGACCGGCTATCCTCCTCCCAAGCGCGGTTCAGATCAGGGCGGTCGCCAATGACCGCCCTTTTTGTCGGCAACAGCCGCTTGTCATAGTCCCCGTCATTTGCGATGCCACGTCTTCTTCCAGACGTGACCGGGGAGGACGGTGATGACAGCCATGACAGAGAAAACCGCCATCGTTACCGGCGCCGGCACCGGCATCGGCAAAAGCGTCGCCACGGCGCTGCTCAAGGGCGGCTGGAATACAGTGTTCTGCGGCCGCCGCAAGACGCTGCTCGACGAGGCGATCGCGGAGGCCGGACAGACGAAGGCAAAGGCGCTTGCCGTCGCCTGCGACATCAGCAAGCCGGTCGAGGTCGACGACATGTTCGAGACGGTGGTGGAAGCCTTCGGTCGCGTCGACCTGCTCTTCAACAATGCCGGCATGGGCTACAAATCGACGCCGATCGACGAGATCCCGATCGAGGTCTGGAACGATGTCGTCGGCGTCAATCTCACCGGCTCGTTCCTGTGCGCGCGCGCCGCTTTCGGCGCCATGCGCCGGCAGAAGCCGATGGGCGGCCGCATCATCAACAACGGCTCGGTGTCGGCTTATGCGCCGCGCCCGGGCTCAGTGCCCTACACGGCGACCAAGCACGCGATCACCGGCCTGACCAAGACACTGGCGCTCGACGGCCGGCCCTTCGACATTGCCTGCGGCCAGATCGACATCGGTAATGCCCTGACCGAGATGGCGCAGCCGATGACCGTCGGTGTGCCGCAGGCCAACGGTTCGATCGCCGCCGAGGCGGTGATGGACGTCCAGCGTGTCGCCGACGCGGTGCTCCACATGGCGAGCCTGCCGCTCGACGCCAATGTGCTGTTCATGACTGTTATGGCGACCAAGATGCCGTTCGTCGGCAGGGGTTAGCGATTACTTCGCCAGGAATGCCTTGATCCGTTCCAGCGCGCGCAGGATGTTCTCTTCCGAATTGGCGTAGGAAAGCCTGATATAGCCTTCGCCGAGCACGCCGAAGTCGGGGCCGCCGATCAGGGCGACGCCGGCATCCTCCAGCAGCGCCGAAGCAAGCTTCTTCGCCTTCCAGCCGGTCTTCGACACATTGGGAAAAGCGTAGAAGGCGCCCTTCGGGGTGATGCAGGAAATGCCGGGGAGCGCATTCAGGCCCTCGACCACGATCTTCCGGCGGTTGTCGAAAGCGCGCATCATCGTCGCGACATCGTCCTGCGGACCGTCGATGGCCGCGATGCCGGCATATTGGCTCGGCGCGTTGACGCAGGACCAGCAGTTCACCGCCAGCTTGCGCACCTTGTCATAGAGATGCGCGCCCTTGTCGCCGTTCGGCCAGATCGACCAGCCCATGCGCCAACCGGTCATCGCCCAGGTCTTCGACCAGCCGTTGAGCACGATCAGCCTGTCGCGGATCTCCTGGTAGTTGAGCAGCGAGTGGTGGGTCTCGCCGTCATAGGTCATGACGTCGTAGATCTCGTCCGACAGGATCGCGACGTGAGGATGCTTTTCCAGTCCCTTGACCAGCTTCTCGATCTCGGCGCGCGGTGTCACGCCGCCGGTCGGATTGGCCGGTGAATTGAGGATCAGAAGCCTGGTCCTCGGCGTGATCAGCGCAAGGGTCTCTTCCGCCGAGAAGGCAAAGCCGTTCTCCTCGCGGATCGGCACCGGCACCGGATTGGCGCCAGTGAACTCGATCATCGAGCGGTAGATGGGAAAGCCCGGGTCGGGATAGAGGATTTCCGTGCCCGGTTCGCCGAACATCAGGATCGCGGCGAACATGGTCGGCTTGCCGCCAGGCAGGATCATCACATTCTCGGGCGACACCTCGACGCCGGTGGTGGTCAGCGTGCGGCGCACTACCGCCTCGCGCGTGGCGAGCAGGCCGTTCGCCGGCGTATAACCATGATGCCCGTCGCGCAGCGCCTTGATCGCCGCCTCGACGATGTGTTGCGGCGTTTTGAAGTCCGGCTGGCCGATGCCGAGGTTGACGATATCGCGCCCCTCATGGGCAAGTGCCGTGGCCCGCGCGAGCACCGCGAAGGCATTTTCCTCGCCGAGACGATCGAAAGCCGCGACCGTGTGGAGCATTTTTCCCATTCCTGTGGTTCTTTCTGTGGGCGAGCGTTTTTGTGAGCGTTCGCTGGTAAAAGTCAAACGGATTGGAGTTACCGGTGTCGGAGAATCTAAAGAATTGGCAGCCGCGTCCGCGTCCGGAACGCAAGCCACTCGAAGGACGCTATGTGCGGCTCGAGCCGTTGAGCGCGGCAAAGCATGGCGACGGTCTCTACGAAGCCTCGTCGGTGCCGGACGCCGGCGGCCGCTTTGCCTGGCTGCCGGACTATCCGCCGGAGAACCGCGCCGCCTTCCAGCCATGGCTGGACAGGGTCGAGGCCAGTGAGGACCCGCTGTTCTTCACCGTCATCGACAAGGC
>NZ_JANINM010000498.1 GCF_024509055.1 Mesorhizobium sp.
GGCATCGATCAGGCCGTGCGCATCCGCACCGGCGAAACAGACACCGACGCGCTCTAGGGCCGCGAACACCATTCCAACGGAGAGTTCAATGAATATTCCTTCCCCCATGAAGACGACGGGACGAACGGCCGCCCTCGCCGCTTTCGCGCTCACGGCCCTGGGCACGGTCGCCGCTTTCGCGCAGACAGCCGCGCCCGCCGCCACGACCACGGCTCCCGCCGCCACGCCACCGCCCGTGCTCGATACCGGCAACACCGCCTGGATGCTGACCTCCACGGCGCTCGTGCTGATGATGACCATCCCCGGGCTCGCGCTGTTCTACGGCGGCATGGTGCGCAAGAAGAACGTGCTCGCCACCATCATGCAGAGCTTCGCCATCACCTGCCTGGTGACGGTGCTGTGGTTCATGTTCGGCTATTCGCTCGCCTTCTCCGACGGCGGCGGCATGAACGCCTATATCGGCGGCTTCTCGAAATTCTTCCACCACGGCGTCACCGTCACGACGCTCTGGGCGCCGGGTGTCTCGAACATCCCTGAATTCGTCTTCTCGATGTTCCAGATGACCTTCGCCATCATCACGCCGGCGCTGATCGCCGGCGCCTTCGCCGAGCGCATGAAATTCTCGGCGCTGCTGATCTTCATGGGCCTGTGGCTGGTGTTCGTCTATGCGCCGATCGCCCACTGGGTGTGGGGTGGCGGCTTCCTCGGCACCGCCGGCGTGCTCGACTTCGCCGGCGGCACGGTCGTCCATATCAACGCCGGTGTCGCGGGTCTGGTCTGCGCGCTCGTCCTCGGCAAGCGCGAGGGCTACGGCACCACCAACATGGCGCCGCACAACCTCGTCTACTCGGTTATCGGCGCCTCGCTGCTGTGGGTCGGCTGGTTCGGCTTCAACGCGGGTTCTGAAGTTGCCGCCGACGGCCTCGCCGGCGCCGCCATGATGAACACGCAGGTCGCCACCGCCGCCGCGGCGCTGGCCTGGATGTTCGCGGAATGGATCGTTGCCAAGAAGCCTTCGGTGCTCGGCATCATCTCGGGCGCCGTCGCCGGCCTCGTCGCGGTGACGCCGGCTTCCGGTTTCGTCAACCCGACCGGCGCCTTCATCGTCGGCATCGTCGCTGGCGTCGTCTGCTACTTCTCGGCCGTCAAGGTGAAACACATGCTGGGCTATGACGACTCGCTCGACGCGTTCGGTGTCCACGGCGTCGGCGGCGTGGTTGGCGCGCTGCTCACCGGCGCGCTCGCCGATCCGGCGATCAACGCGGCCGGCAAGAGCGCCTCGGTCGCCACTCAAGCCTACGGCATCGTCTTCACCATCCTGTGGACGGCGATCGCCACCTTCGTGATCCTCTTCATCGTCAAGGCGCTGGTCGGCCTGCGTCCGACCACCCAGGAAGAGGTCGAGGGTCTCGACGTCACCCAGCACGGCGAAGTGGTGCCATAAGGCCAGCCTCGCCAACGGGACCGGCGCGCTCCTCCCCGCCAGTCCCGGAATCAATAGGCTTTGCGCAATTCCGGGCGGAAAACCGCTGCACAGTTTTCGCGAAATTGCTCTGAATCCCGTCGTGACGCCCTTGAAAGGGCTCACGCCTTGAGGCCCGGAAGCACCTTCCGGGCCTCCTTTTTTGGTCGGAGCAGCGATCGATCACGTTCACTTGATCTCGCCGACATGAAACGTCGGCCTTGCCGGTTTCGTACTGATGTAGCGAGCGTCGATATGGCGGCCGCGGAAACAACAGGGAAGGAACCAACCCATGAACGTCAAGAATATCCTGCTCGGAGCGCTCGCTCTTTCTATGGTCAGTGGCGTTGCACTTGCGGGTGCGCTCGATGAGCCGGACAATATGGCGCCGTTCTTCACCGATTCCAGCATGAAGACCATGAAGTCCGAAGCCGATTTCAAGACCGCCTGGGCTTCGACGGCGAAGGACAAGCAGGACGCGATGATGAAGGAGTGCCAGGATGCGGCGATGAGCAAGCCCCATGCCGAATTCTGCGCCGACCTGATGATGTATGCCGGTCACAAGTGACGGCGGAGATCGGGTTTTCTCGAACCCGGTCATTTTGTTGTCAGACGCCAAGGGATGGCGGGCCTCCGGGCCCGCCAACTTTGTCAGCAAGGGAGTGCCGGTAAAGACCCATGGTTAATGCGGCCTTAACCTTCCCACCGATAGTCTGGCGTTCGAATCTGCCGGCATGCGTCATGCGTGCGGCCAGGCACGCTGGGACGAGGAACAAGGCATGCGTTCAGGGGCATCCGCACCGCTCGCGCTGACGGACACGGGGCACGGCATCCAGGCATTCGCGCGGCGCCAGGCCGGACGGCTGGTCGGCGCCGGCCTGTTCGCCTTCACCGCTTTCGGCGTCGCAAGCCTCGCCACCTGGAACGTCGCGGATCCAAGCTTCTCGCACGCCACCAGCAACGTCGTCACCAACGCCATGGGCTATGCCGGCTCGGTCTTTTCCGACCTCGCCATGCAGTTCTTCGGCCTTGCCGCCGTTGCCGCGCTGGTGCCGGCCGTGATCTGGGGCTTTCTGCTTTTCACCGCGCGCGGCGTCGACCGGCTGCCGAAGCGCGGTTCTGCCTGGTTCGGCTTTGCGTTGCTCGCGGCAGCGATCGCCGGCTGCGTGGCGCCGCCCAACACCTGGCCGTTGCCGACCGGCCTCGGCGGCGTGTTCGGCGACATGGTGCTGAAGATTCCCGGAATCGCGGTCGGCGGCTATCCGAAAGGCCTCTTCGCCACCGTCATTGCCGTGATCCTCGCGGCGCCGACCTTGTGGCTGTTTGCCTATGGCGCGGCGCTGATTGCGCGCAAGAACGGTTTCGCTGTCATGGAGCGCACCGCCGAGCCCGATCCGCGCGACCAGGACGAGACGCTCTTCGATGAGGATGAAGACGAGGGCGACGAAGGCATATTGGCGCTCGGCGCCATCACCCATTGGTGGCTGTCGTTCCGCGCCTGGATGCATCGCCGCGCCGTGCGCCGCAGGCAGGAGCGCGACGAGTTCGAGCCGCAGGCTGAGCCACGTGCCAGCGCCTGGCGGCGCGCCGCCGAACGGGTCGAATCGGCCGAGTTCGCCGAGTCGCGGATGAGCCCGGGCGGGCGGGCGCGCGTCGAGCCTGAATTCTTCGCCGCCATGGTCAACGATCGCAGCGCCGCGGTCGACCCAGCCGACCAGGACATTTTCGACGAGCAGGACGAGGATATCGATCTCGACGATCTCGACGAGGAGCCGGTGCAGCGCCGCGCCGCGCCGAACGCCAATGTGCGGAATTTCCGCTCCGACGCGGCGACCCGCGTCGACGCGCCGGCGGCGCGCCCGGTGCCGGGCGCGCGCGTTCAGCGCGAGGCGCAGACGTCGCTGATCGGCTCAGACAAGTTCGAGATGCCTTCGCTACACTTCCTGTCCGAGCCGAAGAATGTCGCCAAGGACCCCAGCCTGTCGAAGGACGCGCTGGAACAGAACGCAAGGCTGCTCGAAGGCGTGCTGGAAGATTTCGGCGTCAAGGGCGAGATCATCCACGTCCGCCCGGGACCGGTCGTTACCCTCTACGAGCTTGAGCCGGCGCCCGGCATCAAGTCGTCGCGAGTCATCGGTCTCTCCGACGACATCGCGCGCTCGATGAGCGCGATCGCCTGCCGTGTCGCCGTGGTTCCGGGCCGCAACGCCATCGGCATCGAGCTGCCCAACGCCAAGCGCGAGACGGTCTACCTGCGCGAAATCATGGCCAGTCGCGATTTCGAGACGACCAAGGCGAAGCTGGCCCTGGCGCTCGGCAAGACGATCAATGGCGAGGCGGTCATCGTCGACATCGCCAAGATGCCGCACGTGCTGGTCGCCGGCACCACCGGCTCGGGCAAGTCGGTCGCCATCAACACCATGATCCTGTCGCTGCTCTACCGGCTGACGCCGCAGGAATGCCGGCTGATCATGATCGATCCGAAGATGCTCGAACTGTCGGTCTATGACGGCATCCCGCATCTGCTGACGCCGGTCGTGACCGATCCGAAGAAGGCTGTCGTCGCGCTGAAATGGACCGTGCGCGAGATGGAGGACCGCTATCGCAAGATGTCCAAGGTCGGCGTGCGCAACATCGACGGCTTCAACGCTCGCGTCAGCCAGGCCGAGAAGAAGGGCGAA
The DNA here is from genome assembly GCF_024509055.1 of Mesorhizobium sp. Taxonomy (GTDB): domain Bacteria; phylum Pseudomonadota; class Alphaproteobacteria; order Rhizobiales; family Rhizobiaceae; genus Mesorhizobium. Next base: position 4,144 of record NZ_JANINM010000498.1, read on the forward strand.
AAGATCTCGCGCACCGTGCAGACGGGCTTCGACCGCCAGACCGGTGAGGCGATCTACGAGACCGAGGATCTCGATCTCGAGCCGATGCCCTATATCGTCGTCATCATCGACGAGATGGCCGACCTGATGATGGTCGCCGGCAAGGACATCGAAGGGGCGGTGCAGCGCCTGGCGCAGATGGCGCGCGCGGCCGGCATCCACGTCATCATGGCCACGCAACGCCCCTCGGTCGACGTCATCACCGGCACGATCAAGGCCAACTTCCCGACCCGCATCTCCTTCCAGGTGACGTCGAAGATCGACAGCCGCACCATCCTGGGCGAGCAGGGCGCCGAGCAGCTGCTCGGCATGGGCGATATGCTCTATATGGCAGGCGGCGGGCGCATCCAGCGCGTGCACGGGCCGTTCGTCTCCGATGACGAAGTCGAAAGGATCGTCGCGCATCTGAAGCTGCAGGGCGTGCCGGAATATCTCGACGCCATCACCGAGGACGACGACGAGGACGAAGACGAAGGCTCCGGCAAGGGCAGCTCCGGCGGCGGTGGGGGCGGCAATTTCGATGATTCCGACGATCCGTACGACCAGGCGGTCGCCGTGGTCCTGCGCGATGGCAAGGCCTCGACCAGCTATATCCAGCGCCGCCTCGGCATCGGCTACAACCGCGCCGCCTCGATCATCGAGAAGATGGAGAAGGAAGGCATCGTCGGTCCGGCCAACCATGCCGGCAAACGCGAAATTTTGGTGCCCACCGAAGACGACAAATTCTAGCCCGACGGCATTAGGCGTCAGATCGCAGGCAACCTGAGACCCTCTGGCGCGTTCATGCGCTGTCGCGTACGCGCCAAACTTAGGCCCTAGTGGGAGCCCAGATACTGCGGCCAGACGAATCACAGGAAGTGACCGGCATGAAAACCCAGACAGAATTCGCCCCGACCCGCCGGCAGGTGCTCGGCTTCGGCATGATGCTCGCGGGGGCCGCAGCTCTGAATGTCGTGCCGGGCTTCCAGCTTCTGGCCGCAGCGCAGGCGGCCGTCCCGCCGGCGGCGCAGAAGATCGCCGACCATTTCTCCTCGGTGAGGTCGATGAGCGGCGAGTTCGTGCAATTCGGGCCGAAGGGCGAGCAGACCGGCGGCAAGTTCTTCCTCGAACGTCCGGGCAAGATCCGCTTCAACTATGACGGCGCCTCGAACTTCCGCGTGATCGCCGACGGCAAGTCGGTCGTCATCCTCAACAAGAAGCTCAACACCTCCGACCTTTACCCGCTGTCGAAGACGCCGCTGAAGCTGTTGCTCGATGACAGGATCGACCTGTCGGGCGGACGCGTGAAGGCCGTCAAGGAAGAGGACGACCTCACCACCATCAAGCTCTCCGACAAATCGGTCTTCGGCAATGCGATGATCACCATGATGTTCGATCCGAAAACCTATGAGCTGCGCCAGTGGACGATCACCGACGCTCAAGGCAAGGACACGACGGTGATGATCTTCAACGTCAAGGAAGGCGGCAGCTTCCCGCCCGATACCTTCGCCATCGACTATACGGCTAATCGCGAGCTGAATACCAAGACGCGCTGACCGGGTTCGGTCTTCATGTGAGGCCGGTCTGCCGCGCAGCCCGGCTTGTTTTTGCGGCGCTCGACTGGCAGTAGATCGGCGATCTTTTGCCGGACCTCGCCGATGCCTTTCACCGTAGCCACCTGGAACATCAACTCCGTGCGCCTGCGCATGCCGATCGTCGAGCGGCTGTTGAAGGAGCATGCGCCCGATGTGCTCTGCCTCCAGGAGACGAAGGTTCCGGACGAGCTCTTCCCGGAAAAGGCTTTCCGCAAGGCGGGCTACGAGCACATCCTTTTCCACGGCCAGAAAGGTTACCACGGCGTCGCCACGGTAGCGCGTCGCCCGATCGAGCTGGTCGAGAAGCGGCGCTTCTGCGAAATCGACGACAGCAGGCATCTGTCCGCCAGGATCCAGGCCGGCGGCAAGTCGATCCTGGTGCACAATTTCTATGTCCCGGCGGGTGGCGACGAGCCGGACCCCGACATTAACCGCAAGTTCCGGCACAAGCTCGACTTCGTGGCGGAGATGAACGGCGTTCCGGCCAGCCAGGACGACGCGTCAGCCTCGATCCTGGTCGGCGACCTCAACATCGCGCCGCAGGAACACGACGTCTGGTCGCACAAGCAATTGCTCAACGTCGTCAGCCACACGCCGGTCGAGACCGGGAACTTCGAGGCGATGCGGCAAGCGGGCGGCTGGGTCGACCTGATGCGTCTCAATATTCCCGCCGAGCAGAAGCTCTACACCTGGTGGAGCTACCGCGCGAAAGACTGGGAAGCGTCCGACCGCGGCCGGCGGCTCGACCATGTCTGGTCGTCGGCCAATCTGGTGCCGAGCTTCAAAGGCTACGAAATCCTGAAGGCGGCTCGCGGCTGGGAGAAGCCGTCGGACCATGTGCCGGTGATAGCGCGGTTCGATCTGGAGTAGGTGGGCTGATATTCAGGTGATGCCGGTCTGCAAACGGCGGCTTCCTGCGCTTCCGCTCCGGTTCCCGGAAGCCACCATTTTCGGCTCGGCTTGACCTGAATCTCAGCCCGCCTATGGCCGGTCGCCTATCCCGTGAAACGCGGCGCCAGTTCCTCGATGCGGGCGATCATCTGCTGGAATTCCTCGAGGATGCGCTCGTGCAGCTGCATCGCCAGTTCCGGATACTCTTCCAGGATGCGGCGGAACATCTTGCGGCTCAGCCGGATCACTTCCGAATCCACGGCCGCCGAGGCGCTGGTCAGCCGCCTGGTGTCGGCGATCAGGGCGAGCTCGCTCAGCATGGCGCCCGGACCCGCGGTGCCGATCGGCACGCGTTCGCCGCTCAGTTCGCGATAGAGAGCAATCTCGCCGCTGATGACGACATAGGCCGAATCGGCCTCGTCGTCCTCGCGATAGAGCTTGCGTTCGGCCTGCAGGAAGGTGTTTTCCGCGCCGAAGGCGAGCAGGCGCAGCTGTTCCTGCGTGAAACCCTGAAAGAGCTTCACACTGGACAGGATGCGGATGTCGTCATCCAGCGCCATCCTAGCTGAGTCCCCGAGCGGTCAGTCCAGTCCCTCCTTGGAGCACGGCGCCCTTCTGGACGCCCGACAGAACACTCCAACATCTCAAATCCACGCATCGTGCGATGCGTCCAGCGAGCCGATCCTTCACCCTCCAGCACCAGGATCGTACTCGAAGCGGTCCCGCCCCGACCGCTCATTTGATCATGAAATGTTTAAGGAACCAGCTTGTAGCCGCCGCTTTCTGTCACAAGAATTTCGGCATTGGAAGGATCGCGCTCGATCTTCTGACGCAACCGGTAGACATGGGTCTCCAGCGTGTGCGTGGTGACGCCGGAATTGTAGCCCCACACCTCTTCCAGGAGCACGTCGCGCGTCACCACCTTCTGGTCGGCGCGGTAGAGGTACTTGATGATCGAAGCTTCCTTTTCGGTGAGCCGCACCTTGGCGCCACGCGGGTCGATCAGCAGCTTCTGGCTGGGCTTGAACGTGTAGGGCCCCACCGAGAAGGTGGCGTCCTCGCTCTGCTCATGCTGGCGAAGCTGGGCGCGAATGCGGGCAAGCAGCACTGCGAAGCGGAACGGCTTGGTGACATAGTCGTTGGCGCCTGCCTCGAGGCCCAGGATCGTGTCCGAATCGGTGTCGTGGCCGGTCAGCATGATGATCGGCGCCTTGTAGCCGCCCTTGCGCAGGATCTTCACGGCCTCGCGGCCGTCCATGTCGGGCAGGCCGACATCCATGATGAGCAGATCGACAAGGCCGCCGCGCGCCGCGGCGACGCCTTTGGCGGCGGTGGATTCCTGCTGAACATCGAATTCTTCGTAAAGGGCCAGTTGCTCGACGAGGGTGGCTCGCAGGTCGTCGTCGTCGTCAACGATCAGTATGGTTCGTGATGTCATGGATCAATCCGTTGTTTTAAAAAGAATATTCAGTTGACCTCCCCCCATTTATGCGGAAGCTCACCGGCGCAACAGCCGATCACAGTGATTTGTTCCGTGACACAATCATACAAGAAAAAACGCGCGCGCAATCAGGCAGGCGCATTTTTGCCGAAAAGCCTGCGTGTGCTGGTTGTCCGACCGCGGCCCGGCAACCCCACGCAAGGCTTCCTTCAGGCCGGCAAAACGGTATTTCCCTGCGCGCTGGGGAGCGGCGGCATCACCGCCAGGAAGCGTGAAGGCGATGGCGGGACGCCGCTGGCGTCGATGCGGGTATTGTCGGGATATTTCAGGAACGATCAGTTCCCCGGCGCGCGGCGGACGAAGCTGGCGATGACGCCGATCGGCCCGGATCTCGGCTGGTGCGAAGTGCCGGACGACCGCAACTACAACCGGCCGGTCAAGATCCCTTACGGCGCGAGTCATGAGCGGATGAAGCGCGATGACGATCTCTACGATGTCTGCCTGGTGCTTGATTGGAACATCGCGCCACGTCGCCGCGCGCGCGGCAGCGCTATCTTCTTCCACCTGGCGCGTCCCGGCTTCACACCGACGCAAGGCTGCGTGGCGGTGACGGCGCGCACCATGGCAAGGTTGCTGCCGTTGCTGTCGGACAGGACGGTAGTGAAGGTGGTGAGGTAGGATTCAGGTGAGGCCGGCCTGCAAATGGCGGTCTCCTGCGCTTCCAGTGCTCATGTACGAAAAGTACGCTCCGCTCCGGTTCTCGGAAACCACCATTTTCGACTCGGCCTGACCTGAATCTTCATTGGCCATATGTGCATTAGAGCGGTTCAGCGTTTCACGGAATCGCCGAACCGCTCTAACTCTTTGTTTTTACGCAATTCCGGACGGAAAACCGCTACGCACTTTTCCTGGAATTGCTCTAGTAGTGGGATCGACGGGGGCGCTGCCAGCCGCTGTCAAGCAAGCCGATGCGGCCGAGCTCTCGGTCCAGCGCTTTTGCGACGTCCCGGCGCTCGGCGCCAATGTCACGCAGCTGGCTGTCGGAAAGGTCCTCGATGGACTCATCGGGAAGCCGAGCGGCGACTCGGGCTTGGCGCAGCCAATCGCGTGCTGAACGCAGCCAAAGGGTCAGCCCCGAGGGGGATTCCAGGGTGGTGCAGGACTTCAAAACGATCTCAGACATGGTCTTATCCGGTTCTCCGGATATCAAATCCGGTTTGATGGTGTTTCGATGAGGCCATCATGCCCGATTGAAAAACAAACGAGAAACGAGTAGTTCTTTTCCGATCATCAAGTTTTCTTTGGAGATCAAATGTCCAAGCTGCTGCCCGGAACGCGCGCGCTGAGGACGTTCGAGGCCGCGGCAAGGCACCTCAACTTCACCCGCGCCGCCGACGAGCTCGGCCTGACGCCAGCTGCGGTCAGCCACCAGATCAAGGAGATGGAGGATCAGCTCGACCTAGTGCTGTTCATCCGCACCAGCCGCACCATCCGTCTGACCGAGGCGGGCAACGTCATGTTCGAAGCGTCAATCGATGCCTTGGACCTGCTCAACCGGGCGGTTTCGCGCGCCCGCAAGGTGACGCGCGGCACAGCTTTGCTCAAGGTGACGCTCGACGCGCAGTTCGCGACGAAGTGGCTGATGCGGCGCGTCGACGATTTCCGCCAGCAGAAGCCAGGCATCGAATTGCGCTTCGACATCACCTATGACGTCAGGGATTTCGATCTCGACGATGTCGATGTCGGCATTCGTTTCGGAACAGGCAAATATCCAGGGCTTTCGGCGCACCGGCTATTCGAGAACATCATCGTCCCGGTGTGCAGTCCGGCGCTGCTGGCGTCCGGCCCGCCGCTGAAGGAGCCGCGCGATCTGTTCAATCACACGCTGGCGCATATCGAATGGTCGCGGCAGGGCGTGACCTGGCCGAACTGGCGCATGTGGATGCAGGCGGCCGGGGTCGAGGATTTTGACGATAGCCGCACGGTTGTGTTCCGCTCATCGACAGACGCCACCCAGGCAGCGCTTGACGGCAATGCGGTGGCGCTCGCCGACTTCGCCATGGTGGCCAGCGACCTTTCGCAAGGCAGGTTGGTCCGGCCCTTCCAGCTTGGCATCAAGGTTGCGCCCGACTTCGCCTATTTCCTGGTTTATCCGCAGGCGGTGAAGGATGACGCGCGCATCATCGCCTTCCGCGAGTGGCTTCTGGACGAAGTGGCAAAGACGCCGACTTGAGATCCGGCGATCAGCCGGCCGGCGCCGCCGGCGCTCCGAACTAGCCGATTACCGCGCCGATGATGAGCATGACGCCCAGCCAGTGGCCGGCATCGATCAGCGTCAGGCCCCAGCCAAACCCCTGGTATCGGTGATTGACCGAAAGCGTGGTGGCGATGAAGCCAAGCCACAGCACGAAGCCGAAGATCACGCCCGCGAGCGGGTTGGGCTCGCCGCCGGTCAGTGCGCCGACCACCAGCGTCATGACGAGCGCCATCACCAGCTCGGCGACGAAGCTGACGATGAATGGCGCGGCCGAGCGTTTCATGGTCGCCGGGTCGAGCTTCGCGGCGTTCAGCCAAGGCTTGCTCAGGCCCATGTACCAGACGGCGCCGAACAGCCATGCCGCGACAGCGGCGACGACCACCGCCAGCCAGTTCACCGTTGAAAAATCCATGATCGCTCCCCCTCCGGATCGGTGCGCGGATGGAACGCCTGTTCGCAGGCAACGTCAAGCAAGGCGCCACACGGTGGTGCGCTTCACCTCCGCATCCTCCAGAACCCGCGTCACCGGCACCTGATAGACGGCGAGCGACTGCAAACCCTGCTTCGGCAGGTAGGCGCGGCCGGGATCGCCGACGAGGATATCGGCACCCCGAACCTTCAAGGCCGCGAACCACGGCATCAGCCTGTCGGCGAAGGCCTTGTCGTAGAAGACGTCGCCGGCGAGAACGACATCCCAGCCGTCATCCCGGTCGACGCAGTCCGCACCCTGGAACTCGGCTTCCACGCCATTGGCCCTTAGGTTCAGCTCGATCGCCGTTTCGCAGAATGGGTCGATGTCGGCGGCGACCATCCTGCTGGCGCCCGCCTTCAGCGCCGCTATCGCGACCAGGCCGGAGCCGGAGGCGAAGTCGAGCACGATCTTTCCCCGCACCGTTTCCGGATGATCGAGCACGTAACGGGCCAGACCCTGGCCACCGGCCCAAGCGAAGGCCCAGAAAGGTGGCGGCAGGCCGATTTCGGCCAGTTCCTCCTCTGTGCGCAGCCACAGATCATGCGCCTCGTCGGCGAGATGGAGCAGCACTTCCGGCACATGCGGCGGCGCCATCAGCGCCGTGTTGTCGAGGATGAATTTCCGCGCGCTTCCGGGCGTTAGTTTCGTCACGGCGCCGGGTTGAGCTCGGCCATGCGGCAGACCTCTTTCCATTCGGCCGGC
>NZ_JANINM010000499.1 GCF_024509055.1 Mesorhizobium sp.
TCGACATGCTGGAGATCCATGCCGCGCATGGCTACCTGCTCTCCGCCTTCATCACACCGCTGACCAACCGGCGCACGGACGAATATGGCGGCTCGCTGGAAAACCGCATGCGCTATCCGCTGGAAATCTTCCGCGCGGTGCGCGCCGTGTGGCCAGCACAAAAGCCGATCTCGATGCGCATCTCGGCCAATGACTGGGTCGGCATCGAAGGAGTCACGCCGTCCGACGCGGTCGAGATCGCGAAACTGCTGCATGAGGCCGGCGTCGACCTGTGCGACGTCTCGGCCGGTCAGACCTCGATCGCCGCAAGGCCGGTCTATGGCCGCATGTTCCAGACGCCGTTCTCCGACCGCATCCGTAACGAGGTGGGCATGGCGACGATGGCGGTCGGCAACATCTACGAGCCAGACCACGCCAATTCGATCCTGATGGCCGGGCGCGCCGATCTGGTGGCGCTGGCAAGGCCGCATCTTGCCGACCCTTACTGGATGCTGCATGCGGCGGTGACGCTCGGCGACCGGGGCGTCAAATGGCCCGATCCCTATCTGCCGGGGCGCGACCAGATTTACCGGCTGGCCGAACGCGAAGCTGCAGCGGGGCTCAAAGTATGAGCGCGCCTCAGGCAATCGGCGGCAAGCATGCGCTTGTGACTGGCGGCGGATCCGGCGTCGGCCGAGCAATCGCGCTGGCGCTGGCGGGGGCCGACGTCAGCGTCACCATTTGCGGTCGGCGCGAAGCGGAACTTGCCAAAGTGGCGAATGAAAGCCGGCATATCTTTGCCGTCACCGCGGATGTCACCGACGAGGCCGGGATGGCCGCCCTTTACGAGCGCGCCGAGGCGGCACGCGGGCCGTTCGACATCGTCGTCGCCAATGCCGGCATGGCCGGCAGCGCGCCGGCGCACAAGACCTCGCTGGCCGGCTGGCAGCGCACGCTCGACGTCAACCTCACCGGCGCATTCCTGACGGTGAAACCGGCGCTGGCCGGCATGCTGGCGCGCAAGCAAGGGCGCATCGTCTTCGTCGCCTCGACCGCCGGGCTGAAGGGCTACGCCTATGTCGCGCCCTATGTCGCGGCCAAGCACGGGGTCGTCGGGCTGATGCGGGCTCTGGCCGCCGAGACCGCCAAATCCGGGGTGACGATCAACGCCGTCTGCCCCGGCTTCGTGGAGACCGACATGCTGGAGGAATCCATCCACCGCATTGTCGAGAAGACCGGACGCTCCGCCGACGAGGCGCGTGCAAGCCTTGCCGCGACGAACCCGCAAGGACGCTTCATCCAGCCGGATGAGGTCGCGGCAGCTGTGCATTGGCTGTGCAGTGATGCCGCGCGGTCGATCACCGGGCAGGCGATCTCGGTTTCGGGAGGCGAGACATGGTAGCGGGACCGACCTCCGCCGGGCCGGGCAAGGACAGGCTGCGGCTGTGGATACGGCTGCTGCGCGCCTCGCGAACCATCGAGGCCGAGCTGCGCGAGCGGCTGAAGAAGGAATTCGACACGACGCTGCCACGCTTCGACGTGATGGCGGCGCTCTACAGGTCGCCGGAAGGCATGCTGATGAGCGACCTTTCGCGTTTCCTTCTGGTGTCGAACGGCAATGTGACCGGCATCGTCGACCGGTTGGTTTCGGAAGGACTGGTGACGCGGGCAAGACGCAATGGCGACCGGCGCACCTCGATGGTGCGGCTGACGGAGGAAGGCTCGCAGTCCTTCGCCGCTATCGCCGCAGCGCATGAAGGCTGGATCGGTGAGCTGCTCGGCACTGTCAGCGAGGACGAGGCGCGGCGGCTGACCGGCATGCTGAAATCGTTCCGCAGCAATTGGGAGGGACGCGAATGAGCAAGATGGCCGGGTTGAAGCCGAAGCATTTCCTCTGGGAGACGGAAGGTCGCATCGCAAGGATCCGGCTCGACCGGCCCGAGCGCAAGAACCCGCTGACCTTCGACAGCTACGCCGAACTGCGTGATACGTTTCGCGACCTCGTCTATGCCGACGATGTCGACGCCGTCGTGTTCCTGCCCAATGGCGGCAATTTCTGTTCGGGCGGCGATGTCCACGACATCATCGGGCCGCTGGTCAAGATGGACATAAAGGAGCTGCTCGCCTTCACCCGCATGACCGGCGACTTCGTCAAGGCGATGCTCAATTGCGGCAAGCCGATCATTTCCGCCGTTGACGGCGTGGCGGTCGGGGCCGGCGCCATCATCGCCATGGCCTCCGACATCCGCATTGCGACGCCGGAAGCCAAGACCGCCTTCCTGTTCACCCGCGTCGGGCTCGCCGGCTGCGACATGGGCGCCTGCGCGATCCTGCCGCGCATCATCGGCCAGGGCCGCGCGGCCGAGCTGCTTTACACCGGCCGCACCATGAGCGCGGCGGAAGGCGAGCGCTGGGGGTTCTATAACCGACTGGTCGAGCCAAGCGCGCTGGAAGCCGACGCGCTCGATATGGCGGCGCGCATCGTTTCCGGCCCGACTTTCGCGCATGGCATCACCAAGACGCAGCTCAACCAGGAATGGTCGATGGGCTTGGACCAGGCGATCGAGGCAGAAGCGCAGGCGCAGGCGATCTGCATGCAGACCGCCGATTTCGAGCGGGCGTACAAGGCGTTCGTGGCGAAGGAAAAGCCGGTGTTCGAGGGGAATTAGGGATGAACGCTCCCTTCGAGACGTTGGCGGGACAGCACCCCCCTCTGTCCTGCCGGACATCTCCCCCTCAAGGGGGGAGATCGGATGCCGCGATTGCTTTCGCCAATCTCCCACGTTTCGGAGAGGGCGCCGGCGGCAAAGCTGCCAATCTCCCCCCTAGAGGGGGAGATGTCCGGCAGGACAGAGGGGGGCGCCGTAGGGCGAAAGCCCTGCAGAACTGCGGAGGCATCGATGCCTGACCGTTCCTTCCTCAATTGGCCCTTCTTCGAAGACCGCCATCGCGCGCTTGCAGAAAAACTTGACGCTTGGTGCGAGAAGAACCTCCCCGTCGACCACGACGATGTCGACGCGGCCTGCCGTGAACTGGTGGCGATGCTTGGCCGCGACGGCTGGCTGAAGCCGACGGCGCTCGACCTGGCCAATCCAGGGCCGCTCGACGTGCGCACGCTCTGCATCACCCGCGAGACGCTGGCCCGCCACGACGGGCTGGCGGACTTCGCCTTCGCCATGCAGGGGCTGGGCACCGGCGCGATCTCGCTGTTCGGCACGCCGGACCAGCAGCGCTGGCTGGCTAAGACACGGGCCGGCCAGGCGATCTCGGCCTTCGCGCTGTCTGAGCCGCGCTCGGGATCGGACGTCGCCAACATGGAGATGACGGCCGTCCGCGACGGCGAGGACTGTGTGCTTTCGGGCGAGAAGACCTGGATTTCCAACGGCGGTATCGCCGATCTCTATGTCGTCTTCGCCCGCACCGGCGAGGCGCCCGGCGCCAAGGGGATTTCCGCTTTTGTCGTGCCTGCCGGCACCAAGGGCCTGGCCATTGCCGAGCGGCTGGAAGTGATTGCCCCGCATCCGCTGGCGCGGCTCTCCTTCGACAATGTTCGCGTGCCCGGGTCAGCCCTGATCGGCAAGCCCGGCGACGGTTTCCGTATCGCCATGTCGGTTCTCGACGTTTTCCGCTCGACGGTGGGTGCCGCGGCTCTTGGCTTTGCGCGGCGCGCGCTCGACGAAAGCATCAAACGGGTGGCCGAGCGGAAGCTGTTCGGCGCGCCGATGGCCGAATTGCAGATGGTGCAGGGCCACATTGCCGACATGGCGCTCGATGTCGATGCCGCCGCCCTGCTCATCTACCGCGCCGCATGGACCAAGGACATGGGCGCCGCCCGCGTCACGCGCGAGGCGGCCATGGCGAAGCTCTTCGCCACCGACAAGGCGCAGGAGGTGATCGACAAGGCGGTGCAGTTGCATGGCGGTGACGGCGTGCGCAAGGGCCATGTCGTCGAAAGCCTCTATCGCGAGATCAGGGCGCTGCGCATCTACGAAGGCGCTTCCGACGTGCAGAAGGTGGTGATCGCCCGGCAGGTCATGGGAGCGACGTAGGATCATGGCTTGCGAAGCGTATCTTTATAAGCGGGAGGCCTAGACATGCACACGATCCTGCAGCCGGAAGGCTGGGCCAAGCCCATAGGCTACGCCAATGGCGTGGCGGCGCGCGGGCGGCTGGTGTTCGTCGGCGGCCAAGTCGGCTGGAACGGGCAATGCCAATTCGAGACCGATGACTTTGTCGGCCAGGTGCGCCAGACGCTGGCAAACATCGTCGCGGTGGTCGCCGAAGCCGGAGGCGGGCCTGAGCACATCACCTCCATGACCTGGTATTTCACCGACAAGGCCGAGTATCTCGCCAATTTGAAGGGGATCGGCGAGGCCTATCGCGCCACCATCGGCCGGCATTTCCCGGCGATGGCGGCGATGCAGGTCGTGGCGCTGGTCGAGGACCGGGCCAAGGTGGAAATCCAGGCCACTGCGGTTATTCCGGACTGACTTGGTAAATGCTCGAGTTGGCGCCACACGGCCGCATCGTGCCGGCTTGGCTCCTAGCTCGATTTGTGATCAGATGATCATGCCTGCATCGGCAGGCTGTTCATGTGCGTTCGCACATACGCATAGTCTGCGGCTGAGGAAAGCAAAAGCGTGGCTCTGGGCTTCGAACCTGTATCGGGACGCACAACCGTCCAGGATGGCGTCTACCAGCAGCTTCGCCATGCCTTGATGGTCGGAAGCTTCGACCCCGGGCAGGTGCTGACCATTGCTTCGCTTGCCGAGGCCTTCGGCACCTCGAACATGCCGGTGCGTGAGGCCCTGCGCCGGCTGGCGGCCGAGAATGCGCTGGAGATTTCGCAGAACGGTTCGGCCCGCGTGCCCGTTGTCACCCAAGCGCGGCTCGATGACCTCTGCCGCGCCCGGGTCGCCGTCGAAGGGCTGGCCGCCGAACTTGGCGGGCCGCGGCTCACCGCAACCGAGATCGCAACCCTGCAGCGGATCACCGACGACCAGCAGGCGGTCGGTCGTGACGGCAGCGTTTACGAGTTGATCGCCCAGAACCAGCAGTTCCACTTCACCATCTACCGCGCCTCCGGATCGGACGTCCTGTTCCAGCTCATCGAGACGCTGTGGTTGCGGTTCGGGCCCTATATGCGGCTTTTATCCAACCATGTCGCGCCGCTGATGCATGCCGGCAGGATGGAGCCATCCGGTCGGCATGTCGCGATCATCGCGGCGCTCAAGGACAAGGATTTTGCGCGCGCACGCGACGAGGTGGTGGCCGACATCACGACGACGCAAGCAACGCTGCGTACGATCTGCCCGGATACGCCCGAGCCCAGGCCCGTCGATTTCGCCGCTTTCGGCAAGGCGTCCTGACAGAGGCGACGGACAGCCGCTGCTGTCGCAAGCCTTCTGGACCAAAAAGACAACCGGGTTTTGATATGCAGATCCGCATTTCTTCGACCGCGGCGATTGATCCCTGTCCGGTTTTGTGATCACATGATCACAAAGGAGCGAGAGACAGCGAATGTCCGGCTATTTTCTCTATCATTCGATAGGCACCTTCCCCGGCAAGGCCGAGCGGATGGCCGCCGCGCTGGCGGAATTCTCCGGCATCTGGTCGGCCGAGGACGACGGCCAGTGGCCGGCCGCGCTTGCCGCGCGGCAGCGCTTCATCGACGCCTGGACGAAACTGATCGAGGCTCCGCGGGGCACGCTCACCACGGCTGAAAACGTCACGACAGCGCTTTACAGCCTGATCGGCGGCCTGCCGACCGAGCGGCTGGCCGGAAAGCGGCTGCTGGTCGCCGGCGACTGTTTTCCGAGCCTGCACTTCCTGCTGGCGGGACTGGCCGAACGCTTCCGCTTCAGGCTCGACACCGTCCCGTTGCGGCCCGGCGAAAGCTGGGTGCGCGACGACGACTTCATCGCGCACTGGCAAGACGATGTCGGGCTTGCGCTGCTGACCTTCGTTACCTCCACGGCCTCGCATCGCTGCGATATCGAGCGGCTCGCCGCGCATGGCCGCGCCATGGGCAGCATTGTCGGGGTTGATGTCACACAGGGCATCGGCGTGGCGCCGTTTTCGGTCACCGCGACGCCCGTCGACTTCGTCGTCTCGACCTCGCTCAAATGGCTATGCGGCTCCTCCGGCGCCGGCATTCTGCAGGTCGCGCCAGACCTTTTGCCGACCTGCCGTCCGGAACTGCGCGGCTGGTTCAGCCAGCCGAACCCGTTCTCCTGGGATCTCGACGCCTTCGCTTACGCGGACGATGCGCGCCGCTTCGATCACGGCACGCCGGCGATCCTGGCGAGCATCGCCTCGCTGCCTGGATTGGAGTGGGTCGAAGAGACCGGCGTAGCTGCCATCCGCGCGCAGAATGCCGCGCTCGTCGAGCGGATCATCGTCGCCGCTCTCGACAACGGCTGGGCGGTTCGCTCGCCGCTCGACGCCAGGGAGCGCGGCGGAAGCGTGATGCTTGGCCTGCCGCAAGGCGTCGAGCCGGCAAGGCTCATAGCCGCGCTGCGCAGCGAGAGGCTCTACTGCGATGCGCGCGGCACCACGCTGAGGCTGTCGCCGGGAATGGTCACGACGGAGACGGCGATCGACGCGCTTATCGCGCAGCTCAAGAAGCATATCGGTTCGCAACAGCGCCGCGCATCCTGATTGCAGGCACCGCCTCGCCTGCGGCTCCCGGGAGTTGGGTGCCGAAAGAAGCGGAAGAGGGAAATGCGTCACGACGACGTGGCCGAAACCAGAGGGAAGCAAATGTTGAAACGTCTAGGACTGATTGGGGTGGTCATCGCCGCGGGCGTCGCCTTCGCGGCGCCGGCTTTTGCGGACAAGATCATGGTTGGAGCCTATCCGGCCAATCCGCCGTGGGAGTACAAGACCGATTCCGGCGGCTTCGAGGGCTTTGAGATCGACGTCGCCAACGACGTCGCCAAGCGCATCGGCGCCGATGTCGAATTCCAGGATCTCGGCTTCCAGGCGCTGTTCGCGGCGACCGCTTCAGGCCGTATCGACTTCGCGGTGTCCTCGATCTCTGTCACCAAGGAGCGCTTGCAGAACCAGGGCTTCACGCAGCCCTATTACGACAGCGACGGCACCATCGTCGGCAAGGCCGATTCCAGCATCAAGTCGCTCGACGACCTGAAGGGGAAGACCATCGGCGTCATCGCCGGCTCGACGGGCGAGGCCTATATGAAGGAAAACGCTGCCAAGCTCGGTGTTGCCGAGACCAAGAGCTACAACGCCCAGCAGGACCTGCTGCTGGACGTCCAGAACGGACGCATCGACGGCGGCGCCGGCGAGCTCGCTGGCTTCCTGTTCGCCATCAAGCAGATGCCAGCGCTGAAGATCCTGGTCCGCATCCCGACCGGCGAGCGCTTCGCGATGATGACCAAGAAGGGCCATCCGCTGCTCGAGAAGGTCAACGACGCCATCACCGCTATGAAGAAGGACGGCACCATGGCCGCCATCCACAAGAAGTGGTTCGGCGTCGATCCGGAAGCCGGCACGAGCACGGTGACGCCAGGACCGATCCCGCAATAAGCCGGCAAATTATACTGGGAGGGCACCGCACAGCTGGCGCCCTCCCCTTCGACCACTCCAGGTCCGCGAAGCTTGGGCTTCGAATAGCCTAGACGGTGAGCGCCGATGGAATTGATCGATACTTTCTTCAACTGGGGCATCCTGGTCCGATCGTTTCCGATCCTCATTCGCGGGCTCGGCAACACCATCCTGCTCGGCTGCGCCGCCATCGCCTTCGGCACGATTGCCGGGCTGGCAATGTGCCTGATGCGGCTCTACGCGCCGAAGCCGTTCCAGCGGCTGGCCGTCCTCTACATCGACATCTTCCGCGCGCTGCCGATCCTGGTGGTGCTGATCCTGATCTACTACGCCCTGCCCTTCGTCGGCATCCGCCTGTCGTCCTTCGTCTCGGCGGCGCTGGCGCTGTCGCTGGTGCTGGCGGCCTTCACGGCGGAAGTCTGTCGCGCCGGCATCGAGAACATCCCCAAAGGCCAGTTCGAGGCGGCGGCAGCGCTCGGCCTGCCGTTCTGGGTCGCCATGCGCAAGGTGGTCCTGCCGCAGGCGATCCGCGTGGTCATCCCGCCGCTGACCAGCAACTGCGTCTCGGTGTTCAAGGACACTGCGCTCGCCTCGGTCGTGGCCATGCCGGACCTCTTGAAGCAGGCGACGGACGCGCAGGCGATGATGGCCAATCCCACGCCACTTATCGGCGCCGCAATCATCTACCTCGCCTTCCTGTGGCCGCTTGTGCGTCTGGTCGGCTACCTCGAAGCGCGCGGCAAGGCCCGCTCCGCACACTGATCCCCCCTCGAACGACACGAATAACTAAGGAGACCTCCCGTGAACCAGCACCATGTTTCGAAAGCGCAGGACGCTTTGTTCCCGGTCGAGAAGATCCGCGCCATGTTCCCCGCGCTGCGGCAGGCCGGTGATTTCATCTTCCTGGACAATGCCGCCGGCGCGCAGATCCCGCAGAGCGTGCTCGACGCGGTGACCAATCATCTCGTCGGCCACAATGTGCAGCGCGGCGGACGCTATGGCCGCAGCGTCACTGTCGACCAGTCGGTGGCGGAAGCGCGGACAAGCGTCGCGCTGCTGATCAATGCCTACAGCCCGTCCGAGATCTGCTTCGGCATGAACGCCACCTCGTTCATCCGCCTGGTCAGCCTCGGCGTCGGCCAGATGCTTCAGGAACGTGATGAGATCATCGTCACCGACATGGACCACGATGCCAACATCGCCACCTGGCTGGCGCTGGAGCAGGCCGGCGCGAAGTTCAAATGGTGGCGCATGCGCGAGGACGGCAACCTGCATGTCGACGACCTCAAACCGCTTGTCTCTGACCGTACCCGTCTCGTCGCCTGCACGGTGACGGCGCATTCCATCGGCTCGATCGTCGACGTCGCTTCCGTGGCCAGGATAGCGCATGCGGCCGGCGCCGAAGTGTTCCTCGACTGCGTGCATTACGGGCCGCACGGGCTGATCGACGTGCAGGCATGGGAGTGCGACTATCTCGTCTGCTCCGGCTACAAGAATTTCTCGCCGCATATGGGCTTCCTGTGGGGCCGCTTCGAGACGCTGAAGCGGTTGCCCACCTTCCGCGAGGACTTCATTCCGGACGAGCCTCCCTACAAGGTCGAGGCCGGCACCTTCATCTACGAGAACGTCTCCGGCATGGATGCCGCTGTCCGCTATCTGGAGTCGATCGGTCGCAACCTGCTGCCCGAGAACAACCGCTCGCGCCGCGACAACATCGTTGCCGGCATGAACGCCATCCGCGACTACGAACTGATGCTGGCGCGGGAGATGCTGAAGGTGCTGAAGGATTGCAATGCCACGATCTACGGCGTTGCCGAAGAGGCGCGCATCAACGAACGCGTTCCGACCTTCTGCTTCAACATCGGCAAGCTCTCGCCGCAAAGGATCGTCGAGGAGATGGCCGCCATGCAGATCGGCATCCGCGACGGCCACATGTACGCGCCGCGCTTGATGAAGCGGCTGAACCTGTCGATGGACAGCGGCGCGATCCGCGCCTCGCTGGTGCACTACAACACGGTCGAGGAAGTGCACCGCTTCGGCGAAGCGCTGCGCGCGATCATCGCCAAGCTGTCGTGATCGAAAAGGGACCGTGCCTGGCGCCGCCGAAGCGTCAGGCCGCCTTCTTCTTTGCCAGCCTGGCCTTGATCGAGGCGATGTCGGCGCGCGGTGTCGCGGCAAACAGCGTCTTGGTGTAGCTGTGCTTGGGGTCCGAGAAGACCTCGTCGCGCGGACCGTATTCGACGGCCTCGCCGAAATACATCACCATCACGTCGTCGGCGATGTAGCGCACCACCGAAAGATCGTGGCTAATAAAGACGTAGGTGAGCTGGAACTCGTCCTGCAGGTCGGCAAGCAGGTTGAGTACCTGCGCCTGCACCGACAGATCAAGCGCCGAGACAGGCTCGTCCAGCACCAGCAGGCTCGGGTTGAGCATCAGGGCGCGGGCGATGGCGATGCGCTGGCGCTGGCCGCCCGAGAACATGTGCGGGTAGCGGTTGTAGTGCTCAGGACCGAGGCCGACCTTCTTCAGCATCTTCATCGCCAGGTCGCGACGTTCTTCGGCCGGCTTGTCGGTGTTGATGAGCAGCGGTTCGCCGAGCACGTCGCCGATCTTCTGGCGCGGGTTGAGCGATCCGTAGGGGTTCTGGAAGACGATCTGCACCTTGCGGCGCATTTCCTTGGTCAGCCCGTCCCTGGCGATGTCGACCTTGTTGCCGTCGATGAAAAGCTCGCCCGAGGTCGCCGGATCGATTAGCGTGATGATGCGGGCGAGCGTGGACTTGCCGCAGCCACTCTCGCCGACGATCGCCAGCGTCTTGCCCTTTTCTACGCTGAAGGAAACGCCCTTGACCGCATGCACGGTGCGCGCGCCACGCAACAGCCCGCCGCCGACATGATAGTCGCGCTTGATGTCCTTGCCTTCGACGACCTTGGTCATGCGCTGGCTCCCGAGGGCGCAGGCTCGAACAGCATGTCGGAAACCGTCGGCAGCCGGTCGCCGACGGCGTTGTCCGGCAACGCGGAGAGCAGCGCGCGCGTGTAGTTGCTCTTCGGGCTCTCGAACAGCGACAGCACGTCAGCCTCTTCCATCTTGCGGCCCTTGTACTGGACGATGACGCGGTCGGCGGTTTCGGCGACCACGCCCATGTTGTGGGTGATCATGATCAAGCCCATGCCATACTTGGCCTGCAGCGAGACCAGCAGATCGAGGATCTGCTTCTGGATGGTGACGTCGAGCGCGGTGGTCGGTTCGTCGGCGATCAGGAGCTTCGGATTGCAGGCAATTGCCATCGCGATCATGACGCGCTGGCACTGGCCGC
This sequence comes from Mesorhizobium sp., assembly GCF_024509055.1. Lineage (GTDB taxonomy): Bacteria > Pseudomonadota > Alphaproteobacteria > Rhizobiales > Rhizobiaceae > Mesorhizobium. The sequence continues at coordinate 10,866 of NZ_JANINM010000499.1, forward strand.
CCGACATCTGGTGCGGGAAGGATTCGAGCCGGTCGGCCGGCTCGGGAATGCCAACCTGCTTGAAGAGCTCGATGGCGCGCGCCCGGCGCTCGGCCTTGTCCATGCCCATGTGGAAGCGCAGCACTTCCTCGATCTGGAAACCGACGGTGAAGCAGGGATTGAGACTGGCGATCGGCTCCTGGAAGATCATGGCAATGTCCTTGCCGATGATCTTGCGGCGATCGGCCGGGCTGATCTTGAGGAGGTCGCGGCCGTTGAAGGCCATACGGTCCGCGGTGACGGTCGCGGTCCACGGCAGCAGACCCATGACCGCCAGCATCGACACCGACTTGCCGGAACCGGATTCGCCGACGATGGCAAGCACTTCGCGCTCGTCGACATGGAGCGAGACGCCGTCGACGGCGCGGAACGGACCCGACGCGGTCTGGAACTCGACGACGAGATTCTGGATTTCGAGCAAAGCCATCACGACCTCCTGAGCTTCGGGTCGAGAGCGTCGCGCAGGCCGTCGCCGACCAGGTTGATGGCGAGCACGGTGATCAGGATGGCGAGACCAGGGAAGGTCACCACCCACCAGGCGCGCAGGATGAATTCGCGCGCCGAGGCAAGCATGGTGCCCCATT
>NZ_JANINM010000500.1 GCF_024509055.1 Mesorhizobium sp.
TGGCCTGGAACTTGGCCTGCATTTCCTTCGCCTTGCCCATCAGGCCGAGAAGATCCTTCATTCCAAACGTCCTCTTTGTCTGTTTCCATCATGGAGCGAGCAATATCCTGGCCGCTGCCGCCTCAGGATCCTGCCCTAGATTTCTTCGTCGTCAGCACCGGGCTCGACCGGCAGGTCGGCCTCGGCATCATCCACTTCCGGCACGTCCGGAATGCGCACGTCAATGATCTTGGCGCCGGGGAAACGGGCAAGGATGGCCGCGACCGTCGGGTCGCTCCTGGCGTCGGAGAAGGCATTTTCGCGCTTCGTCGTCTCCATCTCGGCCAATGTCTGGCCGCCCTCTTCCTTCGACAGCGACACCAGCCAGTTGCGGCCCGTCCAGGCGCGCAGCTTGGAGGTCAGGTCATTGAGCAGCATCTTCGGCGCGTCGCTGGTAAGGGTGACGTCGAGCCGGCCCGGCTCGATGCGCACCAGCCGCACGCAGCGTTTCAGCAGCACCTTGAAGGCGATGTCGCGATTGGCATCGGCAAGCGCGGAGATGTCGGCCAGCGACTTGACCGGAGCGGCCGGCTTTTCGACGACAGGCTCGGGCGCCGGAACGAAGGCCATGGGCGCTGGCTGCGTCTCGACAAGGCGCATGGTCTGCGCCCCGCCGTTGGAGGACGGCATGCGCGCCTGGGCCACAGCCGTCACGCCGCCGCCATTGCCGGGGTTCGCCGGCGGCCCGTTGCCACGCGGCGCGCCATTGGGCATTGGGCTCGCGCCTTCCAATGATTTCAGGGCCTCGTCCAGCGTCGGCAGGTCGGCGGCATGCGCCAGCCGGATCAGCACCATCTCGCCGGCGCTGACCGGGCGGTTGGAAGATTGCACCTCCGGAATGCCCTTGAGCAGCATCTGCCAGCTTCGCGAAAGCACCTTGACCGAAAGCGTGCTGGCAAATGCGGCGCCGCGCCGGCGCTCGTCCTCGGAAAGCGAGGCATCGTCTGCCGCGGCCGGCACGAAACGCAGCCGGGTGACGAGATGATTGAACTCGGCAAGATCGGTGAGCACGGCGGCCGGATCGGCGCCGGTGTCATACTGCGCGCGGAACTCGGCGAGCGCCGCCGCGACGTCGCCCTTCATGACATGTTCGAACAGGTCGATGATGCGGGCGCGGTCGGCGAGCCCCAGCATGGCGCGCACGGCTTCGGCGCTGACCGTGCCGCTGCCATGGGCGATGGCCTGGTCGAGGATCGACAGCGAATCGCGCGCCGAGCCTTCGGCGGCACGCGCGATCATGGCCAGCGCATCGTCGTCGACGGCAATGCCTTCCTTGGCGGCGATCGAAGACAGATGCGCGACCAGCGCGCCGGCATCGATGCGGCGCAGATCGAAGCGCTGGCAGCGCGACAGGACCGTGATCGGCACCTTGCGGATCTCGGTGGTGGCGAAAATGAATTTGACGTGCGGCGGCGGCTCTTCGAGCGTCTTCAGCAGGCCGTTGAAGGCCTGGGTGGAGAGCATGTGCACTTCGTCGATGATGTAGACCTTGTAGCGGGCCGATACCGGCGCGTAGCGCACGCGGTCGATGATATCCCTGATATCGTCGATGCCGGTGTGGGAGGCGGCGTCCATCTCGATGACGTCGACATGGCGGCCTTCCATGATCGCCTGGCAGTGCTCGCCGGGAATGGAAAGATCGACGGAGGGCTGGTCGACGGTCGCGGTCTTGTAGTTGAGGGCTCGCGCCAGGATGCGCGCGGTAGTCGTCTTGCCGACACCGCGCACGCCTGTCAGCATCCAGGCCTGGGCGATGCGGCCAGTGGAGAAGGCGTTGGTCAGGGTGCGGACCATCGGCTCCTGGCCGATCAGCTCGGAGAAATTCGAAGGGCGATATTTGCGCGCCAGCACGCGATAGGCGCCGGCCTTGCCTTTTTCCGGGCTTTCCGGCCCCGATTTTCCGGCCTCGCTCATTCGCCGTCAAAGCTCCAAGGACCGCGACGGAAGGCGGTCGATTCCTGCGCATAGTCTCGCCCGCACGGCTCGGCGCCGTCAATGTCGCGGGAGAAAGGCGAAGAGGCGGGAGGCTGGAACAATGACCCGTTCCGGGCTCGTTAGGGCTGCTTCCTTCCGGACCTGACCCGGTTGGCGAGTGGATCGTCCACCACCAACCTCCCGCGTCCCATATCGGCAATTCAGCGGCGAAATGCAAGGGTTGAGGTGAAAGACGATTGCCGGCGGCGCTGGCCCAACAGGTGGGAGGGCCTTCAAATCCACAATACCAGCCAATGATTCGCTTGCAGCCACCTTGCCGCCGCTCTAGCGTTCCCCGGTTTGGACAAAACAACAAAAGTAAAGGAAACGCCATGTTGCCTGGCCTCAAGGCCGGTTTCACGCTGGACGCCCGACTGGAGGCGGACAGTGAGCAGCTCATGTGGCTCGGCCTTTGCGAACTCAGGTTGATGAACGATCGCCGCTGGCCGTGGCTGGTCCTGGTGCCGCAGCGTCCCGGCGTGGAGGAGCTGCACGAGATGACGCCGCTCGACCAGGCGATGCTGACCTTCGAGACCAACATGGTGGCACAGGCGCTGAAGAAGGTGACCGGGTGCACCAAGATCAATACAGGCGCGCTCGGCAACATCGTGCGCCAGCTGCATATCCACGTCGTTGCCCGCTCGGAAGGCGACCCAGGCTGGCCGGGACCGGTCTGGGGACATGGCATGCGCGAACCCTATCAGCGCCCCGATATCCGCCGGTTTGCCCAAACGATGAAGGCGGCGCTATAAACCGAACGGTGTCCGCCCGCGCATCCAGAGTCCCCTAACCCCTCGAGTCCCCATGAGCTTCCGCCTCTTTGACGCGCCCTTGCGCGAGCCGAGCCAGTTCGTTGGGTTCGCCGGCAACCGGATCGACCGCCAGTCCGAGAATCGCGCCGACGATGTGGTTGAGAAAGCATTGGCCGACCCGAAAGCGCGGCTGATGCTGATGCATGGCGGCCGGCTCTATCTGAAGCTCGCCGACGGTGGGTTCGATCCGTGGTTCAAAGCCGCGGAGAGCTCCGCCTTCGAGGCTCCCCTCGACCGCGGCGTGCTGCTTGGCTTTTCCAACAGCGGCCCTGTGCTGGCCGTCCCGGCTGGCGTCGAGCCGGAAAAACTGCCCGAGACGGTCAAGGCTATAGACTACCGCTCCGTCTACATGCAGGGACTTATCGACGAGGAAGCGGCCGGCGCGATGGCCCAAGGGGCAGCATTGCTCGCCTGGCACGCCAGCCACGCTTTCTGCAGCAAATGCGGCAACCCGTCCGAAATGCGGGCCGGCGGCTACAGGCGGCATTGCCCGGCCTGCGGCACCGACCATTTCCCGCGCACCGATCCCGTCGCCATCATGCTGACGGTGACGCGCGACAAATGCCTGCTCGGACGCGGCCGGCATTTCGCGCCGGGGATGTATTCGGCGCTTGCCGGCTTCATAGAGCCCGGCGAGACGATCGAGGCGGCGGTGCGCCGCGAAACGCTGGAGGAGGCCGGCATCCGGCTTGGCCGCGTCGTCTACCACGCCAGCCAGCCCTGGCCGTTCCCCTATTCGCTGATGATCGGCTGTTTCGGCGAGCCGCTGAACGAAGACATCCAGGCCGACCTCAACGAGCTGGAGGACTGCCGCTGGTTCGAACGCGACGAAGTGCGCTCGATGCTGGACCGGCAGCATGCCGGCGGGTTGATCACGCCTCCGAGAGGAGCGATCGCCCACCACCTGATCCGCGCCTGGGTCGATAGCGAGCAAGAGCAGGGAGCAGACAGATGATCCGCCATACCGTCGTGTTCACGCTGAAGCATCCCCTGCAGTCGCTGGAAACCAAGCGATTTCTCCACGACGCGAAGCAGATCCTAGCCGGGATCAAGGGGGTCACGCATTTCGAGCAGCTGCGGCAGGTCAGCCCGAAGAACGACTACCAGTTCGGCTTCTCGATGGAGTTCGCCGACCAGGCCGCCTACACGCGCTACAATGAGCACCCCGACCACGTCGCCTTCGTGCGTGACCGCTGGGTGCCGGAAGTGGAGTCGTTCATGGAGATGGACTACGTGCCGCTCGGCTTCGGTTGAGACCCTAGTCCGCGACTTTCCACTGCTCGCGCGACGCGCTTGCCGGGTAGACGCCCAGGATGCGCATCTCGCGCGAGAAGAAACGCAATTCGTCCAGCGCCAGCTTGACCAGCGGATCGTCGGGATGGCCTTCGATGTCGGCGTAGAAGAGCGTCGCGGTGAAGGCGCCGAGCTGGTAGCTTTCCAGCTTGGTCATGTTGACGCCATTGGTGGCGAAGCCGCCCATCGCCTTGTAAAGGGCGGCCGGCACGTTGCGGACGCGGAAGATGAAGGTGGTCATCATCTTGGCTTCCGGCGACGGGCGTTCGGCCCATTGCTTGTTCTTGGTCAGCACGACGAATCGGGTGACGTTCGAGTCGGTGTCCTCGACGTTCCGCTCGATGATGTCGAGGCCATAGAGTTCGGCCGCCAGCGCGGGCGCCAGCGATGCCATCGTGCGGTCCTTGACCTCCGAAACCATCTTGGCCGAACCCGCCGTGTCGCCGGCGATCACCGGCTTCCAGCCATTCTTGCGGATGTATTTGCGGCACTGGCCAAGCGCGTGGATGTGGCTGTGGACGGTCTTGATCTCCTCGCGCTTCACGCCAGGCAGCACCATCAACTGGAAATGGATCGGCAGGAAATATTCGCCGACGATGTGCAGGTGCGATTCCGGCAGAAGGTGGTGGATGTCGGCGACACGGCCCGCAATCGTGTTCTCGATCGGGATCATGGCGAGCGCGGCCTTGCCGGTCTCGACCGCGTTGAAGGCGTCCTCGAAGGTCGGGCAGGGCAACGGCTCCATCGACGGAAACATGTTGCGGCAGGCGGTGTCGGAGTTGGCGCCGGGCTCGCCCTGGAAGGATATTCTGTTGGTCTTGTCAGGCATCTGGATGTCTCAGTTCGAAAGGATCTGTCTGGCGCGTTCGAGATCGGCCGGCGTGTCCACGCCGAGCGGCAGCGAGCGGACGATCTCGGCGTCGATGCGCATGCCGGCTTCGAGCGCCCGCAGCTGCTCCAGCCGCTCGCGACGCTCAAGCGGCGACGGCTTCAGCGCGACGAAGCGTTCGAGCGCCGCCCGCCGGTAGGCGTAGAGGCCGACATGATGATAGAGCGGCCCCTCGCCCCATGGCGCGGTCGCGCGGGTGAAATACAAGGCCCGGAGCCTCGTGGCGGATAGCGGCGAGCCGACGATCTTGACCACGTTCGAGTTGGTCTTTTCCTCCTCGCGGACGATCTCGACGCCGAGCGTGGCTATGTCCACGGACGCGTCGGCAAACGGCCGCAGCGACGCGCCGATGATGTCGGGGTCGATGGTCGGCAGGTCGCCCTGCACATTGACGATGGTCTCGACCTTCTTCCCGGGATCGAGAAGGGTCAGCGCCTCGAATATCCGGTCCGAGCCCGATTCGTGGTCGGGACGCGTCATGACGGCCTCGAAGCCATGCGCCCGCACCGCTTGCGCCACGGCCTCGGTGTCGGTCGCCACCACCACCCGGCCGAGCCCTGCCTCGGCGCCGCGGCGGGCGACATGGACGATCATCGGCGCGCCGGCGATGTCGGCCAACGGCTTGCCCGGCAGGCGCGTCGAGGCCATGCGGGCGGGGATCAGGATCAATGTCGACATCGGGCTTTCGGGATGGCCGGGAACGCGGATGGAAAAGTGGCAAAACGTCTCACTGGAAGCGCCCTTATAGGTGTTGCAAGGTCGGAGCAAAAGACCTAGTTTCCGCCCGATTTGACTGGCCCTCGCGGGCCGTTTGCGATACCGACGGACGGAGTGGACGGGACGGTCCGCCGGAAAAGGGAGCAAGGGGCGTATGGATTCCAACGAAGTCAACAAGCTGCTCGGCGGATTCCTCGGGACCTGCTTCATCGTCTTTTCGGTGGGCCTCGTCTCGGACGGGCTGTTTGCCTCGCCCGCGCCCGAAAAGCCGGGCTTCGCCATCGAGGCCCAGGAGCCGACCGAAGGCGGCGCCGCCGCGCCGGCGGCGGCCGAAAAGCCGATCGCCGATCTTCTCGCCGGCGCCAGCGCCGATGCCGGCGCCGCCATCTTCAAGAAGTGCCAGGCCTGCCATTCCGGTGAAAAGGGCGGCCCGAACAAGGTCGGCCCGGACCTGTGGGATATCGTCGACCGTCCTGTCGCCGAGCATGAGGGCTTTGCCTATTCGGCCGGCATGAAGGATTTCTCCAAGGGCGGCCAGGAGCACTGGACCTACGAGAACATCAACCACTTCATCACCTCGCCGAAGAAGTTCGTGAAGGGCACGGCGATGGGCTTCGCCGGCCTGCCGAAGGAAGAAGACCGCGCCAACGTGATCGCCTATCTGCGCACGCTGTCGGACAATCCGAAGCCGCTGCCGACGCCGGGCGCCGCCGCCGATGCTTCGGCCAAGCCCGCCGATGCTTCCAAGCCGGCCGAAGCCGCTAAGCCCGCGGCAGGCGCCGCGCCGGCCGCGAAACCGGCCGACGGGACCGCTCCGGCGAAGCCCGCCACTCCGGCGCCCGCCCAATAAACAATTTGTCATAGAGACTTCCTTGGAAAAGCCGGGTTCGTCCCGGCTTTTCTGTTAGGAAAACGGCATGTGTGGCGACAAAGCCCGCCCTTGGCGGTTTTCACCGGCGTCAAATGATCTAGATTGCCGACGATGACAGGTCGCGACGAGGAGAAAGCATGACGGCTGGCCGCTTCCGCACAGTTTTCGCATCGATGCTTGTCTTGGCGTTCGCTGTGAGCCTGCAGGCCAGTTTCGCCGATGAGTGGCGCACCACCTCCTCGCTGATCGGCCCGTCCAAATATGGCGACAACTTCCAGCGCTACGATTACGTCAATCCGGATGCGCCCAAGGGAGGCACCTACAACAACGTCGTCGTCGGCACCTTCGACAGCTTCAACCCGTATATCGTGCAGGGATCGCCGGCCGCCGGCTTCGCCCAGTTCGGCGGCGGGCTGCTCTACGACACGCTGATGGACCAGGCGACCGACGAGGGCAGCGTCAGCCACCCGCTGATCGCCGATGCCTTTAAATATCCGGCCGATTATTCGTCCGCGACCTACCGTCTCGATCCACGCGCCAAATGGCATGACGGCCAGCCGATCACCGTCGACGACGTGATCTGGTCGTTCCAGGTGCTGAAGGCCAACAGCCCGATGTACAGCCGCTATTTCGAGAATGTGACCGAAGCGGTGGCCATCTCGGACCGCGAGGTCGAGTTCCATTTCAACCAGAAGGGCAACCGCGAGCTGCCCAAGATCCTCGGCGATCTCGTCGTGCTACCGAAGCACTGGTGGGAAGGCGCCGACGCCAGTGGCAAGAAGCGGGACATCACCAAATCGACGCTGGAGCCGCCGCTCGGTTCGGCCGCCTACAAGATCGCCAGCTTCAAGCCGGGCTCGGAAATCGTCTGGCAACGCGTGCCCGACTATTGGGGCGCCAAGCTGCCCGTGAAGATCGGCCGCGAGAACTTCGATACCCAACGTTTCACCTACATCCTCGACGACAACGCCGCCTGGCAGGCATTCACCAAAGGCGGGTTCGACGACGTCAAGCCGGAAAACAGCTCAAGGCGCTGGAACACGGCCTACAATTTCCCAGCCGTGAACGCGGGCGACGTGGTCAAGCAAGTGTTCAAGACCACTTCGCCGGAACCCATGCAGGGCTTCATGCTCAACCAAAGGCGGCCGTTGTTCCAGGATCGACTTGTGCGCGAGGCCCTCACGCTTCCGTTCGATTTCGAGACCATGAACCGCACGCTGTTCTACAATTCGAACACGCGCACCCAGAGCTATTTCCAGGGCACTGAACTGGCGTCGAGCGGGCTGCCACAAGGCAAGGAACTGGAAATCCTCGATAAGTATCGCGACAAACTGCCTCCCGAGCTCTTCACCCAGGAATTCAAGCTGCCAGTCTATGACTCACCGCAGGCGGAACGGAAGTATCTGAAGCAGGCGGTGGACCTGTTCGCCCAGGCAGGCTGGGTGATCAAGGGCGGCAAGATGGTGAACGCCAAGACCGGCGAGCCGTTCAAGTTCGAGATCCTCGGTTGGAACGACACCGATCAGGTGATCTCCAGCCCCTGGATCGCCAATCTGCGCAAGATCGGTGTCGATGCGAATTTGCGGATCATCGACCAAAGCCAGTACATCAACCGCGTCAACAACTTCGATTACGACGTCATAATCAGCCTGCTCCAGCAATCGGAATCGCCGGGCAACGAGCAGCGCGATTTCTGGAGCTCGAAGGCGGCCGATACGCCCGGATCGCGCAATCACTCCGGCATCAAGAACCCGGTTGTCGACGCGCTGGTCGACCGCATCATCTTTGCGACGGACCGCGACGACCTGGTGGCCGCCACCCATGCGCTCGACCGGGTGCTTTTGTGGAACTATTACGTCGTTCCGCAATACTACCGCGCGGTCGTCTGGCTGGCTTACTGGAACAAGTTCGGCATTCCCGAGAAGCAGCCTAGCTATCGGGGCGCCGACATCGATTCCTGGTGGATCGACCCCGTGAAGGAAAAGGCGCTGGCCGCGAAATACAAGGGTGTCAATTGATGGGGCGGCAGACAGTGCTTCCCCGTCGCGACTTCCTGGCGCTCGGCGCCGCGGCGGCCACCGCAGCGGCGCTGTTGCCGGGCCGGGCCTTCGCCGAAACGCCGACCGGCGCGAAGCTGCATGGCCTGTCGGCGTTCGGCGATCTCAAATACAAGCCCGACTTCCAGCATTTCGACTATGTCAATCTCGACGCCCCGCAAGGCGGCACCTTCAACTTCGCGCCGCCCAACTGGGGCGCCAACCAGAGCCCGCTGACCTTCAACACGCTGAATGCGTTCGTGCCGAAGGGCGATGCACCGCAGCGCATGGAAATGTGCTTCGATGCCTTGATGGTGCGGGCGCTCGACGAGCCTGACGCCGTCTACGGGCAGATCGCCGAGACCGTGACGATCTCGGACGATCGCAACAGTTTCACATTCTCACTGCGCCCGCAGGGGCGCTTCCATGACGGCACGCCGCTTACGGCCGAGGACGCCGCCTTCACCTTCAAGCTGCTGAAGGACAAAGGGCATCCGGACTATTCGCTGTCGCTGACGCATCTCGACGACGCGGTTGCCGTGGACGCTCGCACGCTGCAGCTCAAATTCTCCGGCAAGCAGGCGTCCCGAACCATCCTCAACGTCGTCCAGTTCCCGATCCTGTCGAAGGCCTTCTATACCGCCAATCCGTTCGATTCCTCGCAGCTCAACCCGCCGCTCGGCTGCGGCGCATACAAGGTCGGGCGCTGGTCCGCGGGAACGTTCATCGAGTACGAGCGGGTGGCCGACTATTGGGGCAACGATCTGCCAGTCAATCGCGGGCAGAATAACTTCCAGCGCATCCGCATCGAGTTCTACCAGGATCGCACGGCTGGGTTCGAAGCGTTCAAGAAGGGCGAGATACTCTATCGCGAGGAGTTCACCTCGCGTGTCTGGGCGACCGGCTACGATTTCCCGGCCGCAACCGCCGGCAAGGTGGTCAAACATGAGTTCCCGGCCGAAACCGTGCCCTCCATGCAGGCCACAGCCGTCAACCAGCGACGCGAGCAGTTCCGTGACCCGCGCGTGCGGCAGGCGATCGCGCTGTGCTTCGACTTCGAATGGACACGACGCAACTTCTTCTACGGCTCCTACGAGCGCTCGCAGTCCTGCTTCGAGAAATCGGATTTCCGCGCCGAAGGCCTGCCCTCGCCGCAGGAACTGGCTCTGCTGGAGCCGTTGCGCGACCAGCTTCCGCCGGAGACCTTCGGCGAGGCGGTGACGCAGCCCGCATCCGACGGTTCTGGTCGCGACCGCAAGCAGCTCGGCAGCGCCGCCAAGCTTCTGGCCGGGGCGGGCTGGAAAAGGTCCGGCGACTTCGTCATCAACGACAAAGGCGGGCGGCTCTCGGCCGAATTCCTCGTCGATGACGACGTTTTCGTGCAGGTCTATTCGCCCTGGGTCGCCAACATGAAGGCGGTAGGCATCGATGCCTCCATCCGCCTGGTCGATTCGGCCCAGTACCAGCTCAGGCAGTCGACATTCGATTTCGACCTGATCTCAAGTGCCTTCCGCTTCAGCGCCACCCCAACGCGCGACGACCTTGAAATCATGTTCCATTCACGCGCGGCGGCGATCTCGGGTTCGCGCAACCTGCCAGGCATAGCGAGCCCTGCCATAGACGCGCTGATCGATGCCGTGGGCGCCGCAAAAGACCGCGAAAGCCTGACGGTGGCGATGCGCGCGCTCGATCGGGCCTTGCGCGCCCGGCGCGATTGGATTCCAAGTTGGTTCCTGGCGAATCACCGAAGCGCCTATTGGGACATGTTCGGTTTTCCCGAGCAGAAACCCGATTTCGGCTTTCCGGTCGAAGCGCTGTGGTGGGTCGACAAGGGCAAGGCGACAAAGATTGGCAAAGCCTGACGTTACCGTTCCCGCGGGATTGGCGGCCTGATGGGCGTCTATATCCTGCGTCGGATCCTCCTGATGATCCCGACCCTGTTCGGCATCATGGCGATCTCCTTCGCCGTCATCCAGTTCGCGCCCGGCGGCCCGGTCGAGCAGGTCATCGCCAGGCTCACCAACCAGGGCGGCACGGATCGCCTCGGCGGCGGTGGTGGCGATGCCGGCGCCAACGCCACCAATTTCGACGTCGCCGGCGACGTCAGCTCGAAATACCGAGGCGCGCAGGGGCTCGACCCGGAGTTCATCAAGAAGCTCGAAAAACAGTTCGGCTTCGACAAGCCGCCGCTCGAACGCTTCGGCATGATGCTGTGGAACTATTCCCGCTTCGACTTCGGCGACAGCTATTTCCGCGACATCTCGGTGCTGAACCTCATCCTGGAAAAGATGCCGGTGTCGATCTCGCTGGGCTTGTGGATCACCCTGCTCTCCTACCTGATCTCGATCCCGCTCGGCATCCGAAAGGCGGTCAAGGACGGTTCCACATTCGACATCTGGACCAGCGGCGTGGTCATCGTTGGCTACGCCATACCGGGATTCCTGTTCGCGATCCTTTTGATGGTGCTGTTTGCCGGCGGCTCGTTCTGGGACCTGTTCCCGTTGCGCGGCATCGTTTCCGACAATTGGTCGCAGCTGTCGTGGCCGCATAAGATCCTCGACTATTTCTGGCACATGACGCTGCCGCTGACGGCTCTGGTTCTGTCGGCCTTCGCCACCACGACGCTTTTGACCAAGAACTCCTTCCTCGAGGAAATCCGCAAGCAGTATGTGGTGACGGCGCGCGCCAAGGGCCTGTCGGAGCGAAGGGTGCTCTACGGCCACGTCTTCCGCAACGCCATGCTCATCGTCATCGCCGGCTTCCCCGGCGCCTTCATCTCGGCTTTCTTCACCGGCTCGCTGCTGATCGAGAACATCTTCTCGCTCGACGGCCTCGGCC
>NZ_JANINM010000501.1 GCF_024509055.1 Mesorhizobium sp.
GGCAACCATCGTCGCTTCTTCGACAAGGTCGATCGCCTGATCAGCGACCGCGCCGACGATCCCGCGCCCTTCACCGTCGGCATCCTCGACCTCGACGGCTTCAAGCCGATCAACGACCTGTTCGGCCACAAGGCCGGCGACGACATCCTGATCCAGGTGGCGATGCGCCTGCGCGCCTCCATGGACAGCTATTCCACCGTCTGCCGCATCGGCGCCGACGAATTCGCCTTCCTCTACCCGATGGTGTTCTCGGAGGAGCAGGCGGCCGAGAGGTCGCGGATGCTGATCGAGATCTTGTCGGCGCCCTATGACGTCGGCGAGCGCACCGCCCGGCTTTCGGCATCGGTCGGCTGCTCGCTGTTCTATTCCGGCGACGAGACCACCGAGATCCTCATCAACAAGGCCGAGACCGCGCTCTACCACGCCAAGCGCTCCGGCCGCGGCCGCGTCGTTGTCTACACGCGCGAGATGGAGGAGGCTGCCAAGCGCGTCACCCGCATCGAGCAGGCATTGCGCCGCGCCGTCTCGGCCGGCGAGGTCGAGCCGCATTTCCAGCCGATCGTCGATCTCAACACCCGCCGCACCATCGGCTTCGAGACCCTGGCGCGCTGGACCGACCGCGATCTCGGCATGGTGCCGCCGAGCGTCTTCATCCCGATCGCCGAGGAGCGCGGCATCATCGGGCCGCTGTCGCAGCTGGTGCTGCGCAAGGCGACCGAAGCGGCGCGCAACTGGCCGAAGGACTTGTTCCTGTCCTTCAACCTGTCGCCGTCACAGCTCGTCGACCAGAACACCGGTCTGCACATACTAGCGATCCTCGATCGCACCGGCTTCGATCCGCGCCGGCTGGAGATCGAGATCACCGAAACCGGCCTGATGAACGATCCGGCCTCGGCCGAGAAGATCGTCGAGGATCTGCGCCGCGTCGGCATTCGTGTCTCGCTCGACGATTTCGGCACCGGCCAGTCGTCGCTCGGACGGCTGCGCGAGTTCCATTTCGACAAGCTCAAGATCGACCGCGCCTTCGTCTCTTCCATTCTCGATGACCGGCCTTCCGAGCACATCATCCGCGCCATTCTCGCCATGTGCGAAGGGCTCGGCATGGATGTCGTTGCCGAGGGCATCGAGGAGGAGGCGCAGGCCGACCGCCTCGTCCAGTTCGGTTGCGCCGGCGGCCAGGGTTACCTGTTCGGCAAGCCGGTCGACGCAGACGCCACGCTCGGCTACCTGCGCGATTCCTATCGCGGCGCCTTGCACGCCAAGGCGATCTGACCGGGCGAATCCACTTCGCCGACGGGTTCCGGGCTGCGTCGCGGCGGAAGTGTCGCGGCCATTTTGTCAGACATAAGCCGCGAAAGCCGCTTTTCGCCCTTGCTCCCGGGACGGGCGCGGATAGGATGCGCGCCGGCCAAAAAGGAGAAGAGACCATGATGCCATCGGCGCGGTTTGCCGACCTCGACGGCGCCTCGGTGCTGATCACCGGCGGCGGTTCCGGCATAGGGGCAGCGCTGACCGAAGGCTTTTTGCGGCAGGGCGCCAAGGTTGCTTTCGTCGACATTGCCGACGAGCCCAGCACGGCGCTTGCCGACAGGCTGGAGAAGGAGCTTGGCCGGCGGCCGCTCTACCTCAAGGCCGACCTTCGCGACATCGCGGCGTTGCGCGCCGCGGTGGCCAAAGCCGCGGAAGCGCATGGCGATGCCACCGTGCTCATCAACAACGCCGCGCTTGACGACCGCCATGCCGTCGAAGACGTTACGGTCGAGTTTTGGGACAACAACCTCGCCATCAACCTGCGGCCGCATTTCTTCACCGCGCAGGCGGTGGCGCCCGGCATGAAGCGGGCCGGCGGCGGCTCGATCATCAACTTCACCTCCACCTCCTATCTCATCAACCATCCGGACATGCCGGCCTATACCGCCGCCAAGGCCGGCATCCTCGGCCTCACCAAGGGTCTCGCCGGCAAGCTCGGTTCCGACCGTATCCGCGTCAACGCGGTCGCACCCGGCTGGGTCATCACCGAGCGCCAGCGCGAGCTCTGGGTCACGGATGAGGGACTTGCCGCACATGTCGCCAAGCAATGCATCAAGGACGTCATGCAACCAGACGACATGGTCGGCACGGTGCTGTTCCTGGCGTCGGACGCTTCGCGCATGCTGACGGCGCAGATGCTGATCGTCGACGGAGGCTTCCTGTGAGCGGAGCTCCTGCGGTTGCCGCGCTCGACTGGGGCACGACGCGGCTCAGGGCCTGGCTGCTCGATGGTTCGGGCAAGGTGCTTGCCGAGCGGCGTGGCGACGATGGCCTGATCACGGCCCGCGAAAAAGGTTTTTCGAACGTGCTGGAAGGCCATCTTGCCACCATGGGCGCGCCGGAAAGCCTGCCCGTCATCATCTGCGGCATGGCCGGCTCGCGCCAAGGGTGGATCGAGGCGCCTTACGTCACCGTGCCGGCGCCGATCGGCGCCATCCTGCGCGGCGCGGCGCGCATCGAGGGCGAGCGTCGCGACATCCGCATCGTACCGGGCCTGGCGCAGCGGCTGGCCGAGGCGCCCGACGTCATGCGCGGCGAGGAAACCCAGCTCGCCGGCGCTGGTTTGCCGGCAAAGGGGCGCCATCTCGTCTGCATGCCGGGCACGCATTCGAAATGGGTGGCGGTCGAGGACGGCGCCGTCGCCGGCTTTGGCACCTGGCCGACCGGCGAGCTGTTCTCTGTGCTGGCCGCGCATTCGATATTGAAGCATTCGCTGGGCGAGCACCCGGCAGCTGTCGCTGCGGACAACCCGTTCTTTCGTCAATGGTGCGAACGGGCGCTGGGCGAGGGCGGCGATGTCACCTCGAAACTGTTCGCCATCCGCGCTGCCGGTCTCCTGCAGGATCTGAAATCCGACGACGCGGCGGCTTGCCTGTCCGGGCTCCTGATCGGCGGCGAGGTCGCGTCGGCCAAACGCCGCTATGGCGCGAGCGATGCACCGGTCGTGCTGATCGCCTCGGGGGCATTGGCTACGCTTTACGGCGAAGCACTTGGCATTGCCGGCCTTGCTTTCAGGACCGTCGATGCCGATGAAGCGGTACGCGCCGGCCTTGTCGAGGCCGCGCGCGAGAACGGCATGATTGGAGGTGTCGCGTGACCGAGACAGCACCCTTTCCCAAGTTGAAGCGCGGCCTCGTCGCCATCCTGCGCGGATTGAAGCCAGCAGAGGCCGTGGCGATCGGCCAGGCGGTGTACGAAGCCGGCATCGAGGCAATCGAAGTGCCGCTCAATTCGCCGGACCCGTTCGCCTCCATCGCCAGCATCGTCGCGTCCCTTCCGAGGACCGCGCTGGTCGGCGCCGGCACCGTGCTGACGGCGGCCGATGTCGATGCCTTGCACAAGGCGGGGGGCCGGCTGCTGGTCAGCCCCAACATCGATGCCGAGGTCATGGGTCGCGCGATGCATCACGGCATGGTGACGATGCCCGGCGTGTTCACGCCCACCGAAGCCTTCCAGGCCATCCGGCTCGGCGCCTCGGCGCTTAAATTCTTCCCGGCGAGCGTGCTTGGCGCCGGCGGCATCGCTGCGATCCGCGCGGTGCTGCCGCCAACGACCCTGATCGGTGCTGTCGGCGGTGTCTCCGACAAGGATTTTGCCGGCTACAAGGCGGTTGGGGTCAGCGTCTTCGGTCTCGGGTCGAGCCTGTACAAACCGGGCGCCAGCGTCGAGGACGTTGCGCAGCGCGCACGTGCCGCGGTCGCGGCCTGGGACGAAGCTTTCGGGGGGCAATGATGGACGGCGTTTCGGTTTTCAGCGAACATATCTGCGAATTGGGCGAGGGTCCGAGCTACGACCCGGCCACGGACGCGCTGTTCTGGTTCGACATCGTCAACGGCAAGCTTCTGGAAAAATCGCTCGGCGGCGCCCTGAAAGTCCACGACCTCGGGCTGATGGCCAGCGCCATCGCAATCATCGACGAGGCGCGCCAGCTAATCGCGACCGAAAAGGGCCTCTACATCCGCGACGTGCCGACCGGCAAGCTGACGCTGCACACGCCGATCGAGGCCGACAATCCGCTCACCCGCTCCAACGACTCCCGCGTCCATCCCTGCGGTGCGTTCTGGACTGGCACGATGGGCAAGGACGAGGAGAAGGGCGCCGGAGCGATCTACTGGTTTTTCAAAGGCGAACTGCGCCGGCTTTTCGCGGACATCACCGTTTCGAACTCGATCTGCTTTTCCGAGGACGGCGCGATCGCCTACTACACCGACACCGCCACAGGTTTGCTGATGCGGACTTCTTGTGATCCGGCGACCGGCTTGCCGACCGGCGAGCCTAAGGTGTTCGTCGATCATCGCGCCTCGAAAGGCTTCGTCGATGGCTCGGTCGTCGACCGCGACGGCGTGCTGTGGAACGCCGTCTGGGGCGGCAAGGCGGTCAAAGCCTATTCGCCGGACGGGGTGCTCTTGCGCGAGATCGCCATGCCGGTCACCCAGGCCTCCTGCCCGGCCTTCGTCGGTGGGAAGGCGGACCGCCTCGCGGTCACCTCGGCCTGGAAGGGCAAGGACGAAAAGCAACGCAAGCTCGATCCGCAGGCCGGCATGACCTTCCTTCTCGACATTCCGGTCAAGGGCCGCTTCGAGCCGCGTGTGCTGATCGCCTAGAGCCGGATGATTTCGGATCTGGTCGATCCGAAATCTGAATCCGGCTCTAAATCAAGTAGATAGAGCATGACGTCGCCCGAAAACCGCTTCACACTTTTCGGCATCATGCTCTAAGCGTTGTCACGCAACCGCCCCGACGCGGTCGGTTTCTCGCAAGCCGATCGCGCCGGCCGTGCGATGGTAGCGCCTGATTTTCCCCGGAGCCTTCCATGCTGCAGCCGTCGCTGATCCTCGTCCACGAGCCGGAAAAGGCCTGCTTCGACCGGCTCATCGCCGACGGTTATCCGAAGGAACGGGCGACCGAAATCTCGTCCTATCTGGCGCAATCGACCGATCTAGCGCCCGAGTTCGACCAACTGGCCGCCGCGTGCGGAAAGCGCGGCCTCGCTTTCACGGCGGTCGAGCTCGACGATGCGGCGTTGGCGCTGGCCAAGGCCGATCCTGCGACGACGCTGGTCTGGACGCTGACCGACGGCATCGCCTACTTCCGCGGCGGCGCGGCGCCGGCCATGGCGCGGCTGAACGGGCTGCGCACGATCGGCGCCGACGATTCGCTCTTCGCGCTCTGCCAGGACAAGTTCCGTTCCGGCGCCGTGCTCGGCGCGCTCGGGTTGCCGGTGCCGCCTGCCGGTCTGGCACGCAACGGCGAATGGCTGGTCGATGCGCCGGCCTCCGCCGCCGGCTGGTTCGTCAAGCCCAATAGGCTCGGCGCCAAGATCGGTATCTGGCCGGACTCGCGCATCACCGAGCTCGGTCACGCGCTGGAGCTTAGCCGGCGTGTGTTTTCTCACTATCGCGACGACGTCGTCGTCCAGCCCTATGTCGCCGGCCGGAACGCGCGGGCGAGCTTCTTGGGGCTGAAGCCGGAAACCGGCGTCGAGGCGCTCGGCATCGCCTTTGTCGATTCAGGCGGCGATTTCCAGACCATGGCCGACTCGATGGCGCTTTATGGCGATACCGGTCAGGCCGCGAAGGACGCCGGGCTCTACGCCCAGCCTGAACTCGAGCCTGTCGGCGCCAGCCAGCCCGCGGCCGATCGCAAGATCCGAGCCGTCGCGCAAAAGTTGATGAGCGGGCTTGGCCTCAGGGATGTGTTCTCAATAGATCTCAGGGTCGAGCCCGACGACACGGTCCATCTCATCGAGTTCGAGATATGTCCCGGCCTGCCCTGTTTCGATTTCCGCGACTATTGCCGCACGCAATGGGGCATGAGCCTGGCGGATGCGATGGCCGAAACCGCTGCCGGCCGGCTGTCCGGTCCGCAAAGGATAGCGGCCCAATAGCCTGCCTTGACGCTTCCGGCGTCGCCTCTACTATCGCGGCAATGTAAACGAAAGCCGCGCAATGACCACCACGCCTGCTAGCTCCGAGCGCCTTCATCACCACATCAGGCCCATGAGTGGCCGCGATCCGCATGAGGTGAACCGGGTAGCTACCCCGCTCGAGCTCCTGTTCGACCTGACCTTCGCGACCGCTTTCGGCCTTGCATCCTCGCAGCTGGCGCATTTCCTGGCCGAGGGCCACTACGCCGCCGCGCTGCTCGGCTTCGGCTTTGCGAGCTTCGGTATATGCTGGGCCTGGATCAACTTTCTCCTGGTTCTCCTCGGCCTACGACACCGACGACTGGATCTTCCGCCTCGTCACCATGGTGCAGATGATCGGCGTGCTGGTGCTGGCGATCGGCCTGCCGCGCATGTTCGCCTCGATCGAGCATGGTGGTCATCTCGACAATTCCATAATGGTGCTCGGCTACGTCATCATGCGCGTGGCCATGATCTTCCAGTGGCTGCGCGCCGCACGGCAGGATCCGATCCGGCGTGACGCCTGCATCACCTATGTCACCGCCATCTCGATCGCGCAGGTCGGCTGGGTGGTGCAGATCCTGGTCGATTTCTCGGTGCTGACCAGCCTTGTGTTGGGCGCTGTCCTACTTCTGATCGAGCTCGCGGGTCCGATCGTTGCCGAGGCCAAGGATGGCGGCACGCCCTGGCATGCCCATCACATGGCGGAGCGCTACAGCCTGTTCGCCATCATCGCGCTCGGCGAAGCGGTGGTCGGGACGCTTGCGACGCTGTCGGCGGTAGTCGAGGCGCAAGGCTGGAACCTCGATGCGGCTCTTGTCGGCATCGCGGGCACCGGGCTCACCTTCGGAATGTGGTGGGTCTATTACATGCTGCCGTCAGGCCCGGTCCTTCATGCGCACCGCGAACGCGCATTTGTCTGGGGCTATGGCCAGATGCTGATCGTTGCGTCCATCGTGGCAACCGGTGCCGGCTTGCATGTCGCGGCCTACTTCATCGAACATAAGGCCGGGATCGGGCCGGTGCCGACTTTACTGTCGGCCGCCATTCCGTTGAGCATTTTCCTCGGCGCCATCTACGCGCTCTATTACTACCTCGTGCAGCGCTTCGACCCTTACCACGTCCGGCTCCTGGTGGGGACGGCTGCGGTCGTCGCTCTTGCCATCGCCGCCGCGCTTGCCGGCGTCGACATGGCGGTGTGCCTTATCATCCTCACGCTGGCGCCGGCGGTCACCGTCGTAGGCTATGAGATCCACGGCCACCTGCACCAGGCCGAGTCGCTGGCGATGGACGAGCGCCGCACACTGCACTGACGCAGGCCACTGCCGTGCGCCGGTAGCAAGGCGACTCAGAATTCGTCAGATGCCCTCGACCAGAACGATCTCGCCGTCGGCCACTTTCTGGCGAATCGCGACGGCGCGCTGATATTCCGGCGAATGGTAGCAGTCATGCGCCATCGCCAGCGATTCGAACTCGATGATGACGTTGCGGCCGCGGCCTTGCCCCTCGGCTTTCTCATGCGCCCCGCCGCGTGCCAGGAATTTCGCGCCGAAGCGGTCGAAGGCGAGCTTCGAGGCTGCGACATACTCCTTGTAGCCTTCCGGGTCGCGCACATCGACGCGGGCGATCCAGTATCCCTTTGGCATTTGGGTTCCTCCGGTTTGAAAAATCAGGCCGACTGCATTTCGGCCAGGATCGCTTCCGCCGCGGCGCGCCGGTCCGGCGCGGCGACGATCGGCCGGCCCACCACCAGATGGCTGGCGCCGCTGCGGATCGCATCCGCCGGCGTCATCACGCGCTTCTGGTCGCCATGATCGCTGCCAGCCGGCCGGATGCCCGGCGTCACCACCGCCATATCCGGGCCGACGATCCTGCGCACGGCGGATGCCTCGCCGGCCGAGCAGACAATGCCGCCCATGCCGGCATGCAGCGCCTGCTCCGAGCGCCGAAGAACCAGCGTGTGCGGGTCGTATTCGTAGCCGGCGTCGATCATGTCCTGCTCGTCCATCGAGGTCAGCACCGTCACCGCGAGCAGGCAGAGATCGCTGCCTTTGGCCGCCTCGACCGCCGCCCTCATCGGTTTCGGGTAGGCATGCAGCGTCAGCATAGTCATGCCCATCTTGACGATGTTCTCGACGCCCTTGGCCACCGTGTTGTCGATATCGAGCAGCTTCATGTCGAGGAATACCTTGGCGCCGCCGCTGGCCAGCTCTCGCGCGAAGTCGAGCCCGCCGGCGAAGGCGAGCTGGTACCCGATCTTGTAGAAGGAGACGGTGCCTTCGAGCTCGATAACCGCTCGTTCGGCGTCTTTCAGCGTTGGCAGGTCGAGGCCCACGATCAGCCGCTCGTGCATGCTGTGAGCCTCGGCGGTGTTGGCGTGCATCATGCGTCTATCCGCACCGACAGCATGCGCGAGGTTTCGATCAGTGTGCGGCATAGGCGCTCCATCGATTGGTGCAGTCTTTCGTCCCGGAATTGTCCGCTTGCGTCGAACGCCGCGCTGGCGCCGGAAACCGAGCATTCGGGCGTGATCACTTCCATCTGGCAGCGCACCAGCACGGCACGCAGATGATTGATGCAGCGTATGCCGGCGAACTTGCCGTCGGAGGATGAGCAGAGGCCGGCGGGCTTGCCGGAAAGCGGCCGGAACGAGCGGCCGTTGTCGCGCCGTATCCGGCTCACCCAGTCGATCGCGTTCTTCAGCAGCGGCGGGATCGAACCGTTATATTCGGGCGTCGCGATCAGCAAACCATCATGGGCGGCGATCTGGTGGCCGAGCCTGAGCGCGTTTTCAGGAATGCCTTTTTCCTTCTCGAGGTCCTCGTCCATGATCGGCAGCGGATAGTCGCCGAGCGAGATGCGCGTCACCTCCGCGCCCTGCACGGCCAGTTCCTTCTGCGCTACGTCGGCCGTCCGGCCGCTGAATGCGCCGCTGCGGACCGAGCCCGCGAAGACGAGGATTCTTGGGATCACTGCCATTGGCCACCTGTTGGTCGAGGTATAGGCCGAACAGCCTGCAATTCCCAAGTGCTTTCAGTGCGCCTTGCGCCGGTAGATCCACAGCTGCGTCGGCGGGATGTTGCGGAATACGAAATGGAAATGCTCGACCGTGTAGTCGCCGCGTCCGGCCGGGATCGGCGACATCGGGCCATAGGTCAGCTGCACGATCGGCCGTCCATGCGGGATGCGGTCGAGCAGGCTTTCGATATAGGCGATGCGCAGAGCGACCGGGAAGTTGAGCAACGGCACGCCGGACACGACCGAATCGAACATCATGTCGCGCTTGTCGCCGAGCGTCGCGTTGAGATTGAAAGCGTCGCCCTCGATGACGTTGACGCCAGGATAGAGCCGGCGCAGGTGACGCACGAAGTCGATCGAGTATTCGACCGCATAGAGATTTTCCGGCTTCACGCCCTGGGCGAGGATGGCGCGGGTGATGACACCGGTGCCTGGCCCGACTTCGAGCACCGGCAGGCCCGACTTCGGGTTGACGATGGAAGCCATCTTGCGGGCTGTGATGGAACTCGTGGGAACGATCGAACCGACAGTCTTTGGCTTGTCGATCCAGCCCCTGAAGAACTTCAGCTCGTCGTCGAACTTTTCCGCCAGCGCTTTGCGCAAACCGGGACTACGTGCCATGCGAGTTCTCCTCAACGCTCCCCGCAAACGCTACTTAGCAGGTAGGTGGGACAAGGCAAGGCATCAAGCTGGCATAAGGTGTTGATGACGCTCGGTCAGCTCCAGCGCTCTTGACGTGGGCTCAGCCGATCAATGCTCGCCGAAGGACTCGAAAAAGTCCTTCATTCGGGTGAAGAAGCCGCTCGACTGGGGCGAGTTGTCCTTGGACGAGAGCTGCTCGAACTCCTCCAGCAGCTCGCGCTGGCGGCGCGTCAGGTTCTGCGGCGTCTCGACCACGGTCTGGATGTAGAGGTCGCCGACATTGGGCTGGCGCAGCACCGGCATGCCCTTGCCCTTGAGCCGGAACTGGCGGCCGTTTTGCGTGCCTTCCGGCACCTTCACCTTGGTCTGCGAGCCGTCGAGCGTGGTGACCTCGAACGAACCGCCGAGCGCGGCCGTGGTCATCGAGATCGGCACCTTGCAGTAGAGATCGGCGCCGTCGCGCTGGAAGAATTCGTGCGGCTTCACCGCCAGGAAGATGTAGAGGTCGCCTGAGGGGCCGCCGCGCAGGCCGGCCTCGCCCTCATTGGCAAGTCGGATGCGGGTGCCGTCCTCGATGCCGGCCGGGATGTTGACCGACAGCGACCGCTCCTCGGTGACGCGGCCCTGGCCTGCGCATTTCGGGCAGGGGTCCTTGATCGTCTGGCCGCGGCCCTGGCACTGCGGGCAGGTGCGTTCGATCGAGAAGAAGCCTTGCGTGGCGCGCACCTTGCCGTGGCCGTGGCACATCGAGCAGGTGACGGGCTGCGTGCCGGGCTTGGCGCCGCTGCCGGAACATTCAGAGCAGGAGATCGATGCCGGCACGCGGATCTGCGCGGTCTTGCCGGCGAACGCCTCTTCCAGCGAGATCTCCATATTGTAGCGCAGGTCCGCGCCGCGCTCGCGGCCGCCCGACGAGCGGCGCTGACGGCCGCCCATCATGTCGCCGAAGATGTCCTCGAAAATGTCGGCGAAGCCGCCGGCGCCGAAGCCGTGTGCGCCGCCGTTCATGCCGCCCTGCTCGAAGGCGGCGTGGCCGAAGCGGTCATAGGCCGCGCGCTTCTGCGGGTCCTTCAGCGTCTCGTAGGCTTCGTTGATTTCCTTGAACTTGTGCTCGCAGGCGTGGTCGCCCGGATTGCGGTCGGGATGGAACTGCATGGCGAGCTTGCGGAAAGCGCTCTTGAGTTCCTTCTCGTCGGCGCCCTTCTGGACGCCCAGCGTTTCGTAGAAATCAGCTTTCATTTTTTCCCGCAGTCCGGATGCTCAATGTCTTGAAGCATTGTCGCGTCGTTTGCCGGCACGTTGTTTCGATTTAGGAGCGATGCTGCCCGGATGCTAGTAGTGGGCCGTGCCCGCGCCGTGTTTTTCGGTCACTTTTTCGGCCGTGCCGGCACTTTTTCAGCGAAGGTTGCAAAAAAGCCCGGCTTTGCGCCGGGCTTTCGCTTCATTCGCCGTCAGCCGGCTCAGGCCGACTTCTTCTTGTCGTCGTTTTCGTCGATTTCCTCGAAGTCCGCATCGACCACGTCCGAGTCCTTGGCGGCGTCCGCCTTGGCGTCGGCTTCGGCCGCTTCCTTCTGCGCGGCCTCGTACATGGCCTGGCCGAGCTTCATCGAAGCTTCCGCGAGCGCCTGCGACTTGGCCTCGATGGCGGCCACGTCGTCGCCCTCGGCGGCGCTCTTCAGCGCGCTGATGGCGTCGGCGATCGCGGTGCGGTCGGCCTCCGAGACCTTGTCGCCATAGTCCTTCAGCGACTTCTCGGACGAATGCACCAGCGCCTCGGCCTGGTTGCGGGCCTCGACCAAGGCACGACGCTTCTTGTCGGCCTCGGCATTGGCCTCGGCGTCCTTCACCATCTTCTCGATGTCGGCGTCGGACA
>NZ_JANINM010000502.1 GCF_024509055.1 Mesorhizobium sp.
CCGATCGTGCCAATGTTCACATGCGGCTTGGTGCGCTCGAATTTACCTTTTGCCATAGTCTCTTTCCTTGGGCGGCCGTGGCCATCAGTTCAGTCGAATGCGGGGCGATTAGCGACAACGGCCGAAAAACACAAGTACCTTGTGGCTGAGCGCTCTTCACTCGACCCGAACCAACGATCCGATTTCATGGGATGTGACGCGGATATAGGATTGCCGCGCACGGATTCAAATGGCTTGGAGCGAGGCGTGAGCGCGCTCGTCGGCGGCTTCATCGCGAGTGCGAGCCGCGCAAGCAGGGCTGGCCCATTGCCGACGCGATGCTGCTCTGGTTTCTTCGTCGAATGCAGTTCATTCCGGCAAATATTCGCGGCCCGCTGTTCATGGTCGTCTCGACGGGGTCCTATCTCGTCAACGACACCATGATGAAGCTGGCGACCGCCGGGCTGCCGCCTTACGAGGTGCTGTTCCTGCGTGGGGCGGCCGCCACGCTGTGGGGCATGCCGCTGCTTTTCATGCTGGGTTATGCCAGGCAGATCCCGCTGCTCCTCGAACGCAAGGTGCTGCGGCGCAACCTGCTCGAGCTGGCCGCGATCCTCTGCTACGTCGTCGCCTTGGCCAACATGCAGATCGCCGATTCGACCGCGCTCGGGCAGATCACTCCCCTGTTGATGCTGGTCGGCTCGTCTTTGCTGTTCGGCGAAAGGATCGGCGGCGCGCGCATGGCGCTGATCGGCCTCGGCTTCATCGGCGCGGTCATGGTGGCGCAGCCGACAATGCAGGGCATTTCGATTTACGCCCTGCTTGCGCTCGGCAACGCGGCCCTGTCGGCCGCCCGCGACCTCGCCGGGCGCAAGGTCGGCGCCGACGTGCCCGGCATGATCGTCGCCATCTCGGCCGTCGTCGTGGTCCTGTTCGGCTCGGGCGTGGCCCATCTCGTTTCCGAGCGATGGGTGATGCCCGAAGGACGTCATCTGCTGCTGATCGCCGGAGCCGGCCTGTTCCTCATCTTCGGCCACTTCTTCATCTTCATGGCCTATCGTGTCGGACCGACGAGCGCGGTCGCGCCCTTCTATTATTGCTTCACCGTCTGGGCGGTGATTTCGGGGCTCCTGGTGTTCGGGCAATTCCCAAATGCGCTCGCCGTCTGCGGCATCCTGCTGGTGGTCGGGAGCGGCCTCGCCATCGTCTCGCTGGACGAGAGAAGGCGGCGTTTGACGTTGGTTGCCTGAAGCAACCCCGATCACCCGACCCTTTTTGCCAGCGGACGCTTGGCGACGAAGTCAAGCAGGTTGCGCAGCGTTCGTGGGTAGATGAGGCGGCCCCCGCGAAATGCGGTCGGATCGCTTCTCACGTGCAGCGACGATATTTCTTCCGGGTCGCCGCCGGGGATGCCGCCCCATCTCGCCGGATCGTAATAGTCGATCAGAAAGCCGTAGTCGTAGCGGCAGAAGCGCATGGCCTTCGCCAGCGCGGCCGACGACAGGTCCGACGGAGCGACCCTGGCCCTGGCGACCTGAAGCTTGGGAAAGGCGACCGCCTTGCCGCTGATGGAGGACAGGAAGGCGGCTACCCTGTCCATCTCCTCGAACCGGAAAACATGGTCGAACAGGAACAGGCTGGAGCCGACGAAGCAGCGCGGCGACGCGACGTGGAACTGAATCTCCGGCGAGCTGGCGCAGTATTTTTCGACATTCAGGATGAAAGTTTCGACGTCAGGACTGATCGGCAGCTGGAAGTGTTCGAGCAATCCCGCGTCGGCCGACGATCGCGTCAGGACGTTTACGTCCAGAATCCTGCTGGAATAGGCCGAGAGCAGCCGCTCCAGGGGATCGCGAACGACCGTGAACTTGCCGCCGAGTCCGTCATAAACCGGCTCGAACGGGTCGACCCAGTCCGTCCTCAAGTGATCGTGGACTTCATTGTCCGGGTCGGCAGAGACCGAGTTGTGTTTCTCGTCAAGCGCCATCAACGCGTATTTGACGCTGCTCGTGCCGCTCTTGGGGATCGGATAGTAAGTGGCACCAAGCCCTTCGATCCGCACCACCATGCCAATGCCCCACGCCAAACCAATGCAAATCAGGCTCTGAATCCGCCCACGCAACTGCGCGGTGCGGACTGGCGCAAACTGGTCCTCGCCGGCGGCTCGGTGCCGCCGCTTCCGCCGTGACTTCTACAGCGCCCGGTTGCCGGTGATCTGGTGATAGGCCCAGAGCACCACGACCGAGCCGATGACGGCAACGATCAGGCTGTAGATGTTGAGGCCGGTGACGCCCGAAGCGCCGAAAGCGCTGAAGATCAGCCCGCCGACGATGGCGCCGACGATGCCGAGCACGATATCCATGATCATGCCCTGACCGGTCTTGTTGACGATCTTGCTGCCGATGAAGCCGGCGACCACGCCGAGGATAATCCAGCTGATAATGCCCATTATTCCCTCCAGTTTCCCCGCCGCCCCAATCATTTTCACATGATTGTCAAAAGCTCAAGAGAACTTGAAATTCCGCCCGTTTGCGCCATTCTGGCCCGGGCGGACTTGGCTGGATAAGGAGATCCACGATGGGCCTTTTCGACGATGCCGTTCCCGGCGGCAACATCACCAAACCCCTTATGATCGCGGTCGGCGCGCTGCTGGTCGGCAAGATGCTGAGCGGCAGAAGCGACGCGCAACCTCAAGCCCCAGCCCCAGCGCCCGCGGGTACGGGGGCAGCCGCCGATGGCGGCCTGCTCGGCGGACTGGGCGGCCTGCTCGACAAGTTGAAGGATGCCGGCCACGGCAACGTCGCCGACTCCTGGGTCGGCAGCGGCCAGAACCAGCCGATCAACGCCAACGACCTCGGCACCGCGCTCGGGCCACAAGTCATCAGCGAGATCGCGCAGCGGGCAGGCATGAGCGAGCAGGAATTGCTGCAGCAATTGTCCACAGCGCTGCCCGGCATCGTCGACAAGCTGACGCCGAACGGACAGATCCCACAGCACAGCCAGGTCGCCTCGGCCTTCAACGGCTAGTCTGAGAATGCACGCCAAGACGCTGCGCGCCGCCGTGCGCAGCGTTTTTCGTTTTGGTCGTCATCGGCAAAGAAGGTCTGGAGCGGGTAGCGGGAATCGAACCCGCATATTCAGCTTGGAAGGCTGCTGCTCTACCACTGAGCTATACCCGCCTGCACAGATGCACCGGAAAAAACAGCTGCATACTTCCGATGCTTTTCGTTTCAGGGCTTCCGGGCCGGCAGTGGTGGAGAGGGTTGGATTCGAACCAACGTAGGCTAAGCCAACGGATTTACAGTCCGTCCCCTTTAACCACTCGGGCACCTCTCCAGTCTGCCGCCGGAGCCATGCAACGAGGCATTCACGCCGATCCGGAGCCCGAGTAGAAATCTTCTCCGAAATCAGCGAAGCGCCTTATGGCGGCAAGGCAGGTGGGTGTCAACCGCCGCCGTCACGCTTTTTCGAGGATGTTCGGCATCAATTGTCGCGGCCCGTATCCTTAGCCGAACGGGACGGCTATAGAAGCCGCATGAGCGACGACAAAATCAACAAGCCGGGCACCCCGAAGGACACACACTACGCCAAGCTTAGGCGTGCGCATCGCGACCAGAAGGCGGGCGGCGCGCCGGCGTTCCGGCCGCGCCAGCCCATGCCGCCGGGCGAAGGTCCCTCCGACGGCCTTGTGCGGCTCTACGGCCTGCACACGGTGCGCGCCGCGCTCGACAATGCCCGCCGCAAGATCCGGAAAATGCTGGTGACGCGCAATGCCGCCGAGCGCTTGGCGATCGCCGATCTTGCCGCCCTGCCCTTCAAGGCGGAACTGGTCGAGCCGAAGGACATCGACAAGATCACAGGGTCGGATGCCGTGCACCAGGGCGTGCTGATCGAAGCCGAGCCGCTGAAGGCGAAGCGCCTCGACGCGCTCGGCGACACCCGGCTGGTGCTGGTGCTCGACCAGGTCACCGACCCGCACAATGTCGGCGCGATCCTGCGCTCAGCCGTTGCCTTCGGCGCCGGAGCGCTGATCACCACGGCTCGCCACAGCCCGCAGGAATCGGGCGTGCTGGCGAAATCGGCGTCCGGGGCGCTGGAACACATCGACCAGATCGAGGTGAAGAACCTGGCCGATGCGCTGGGCCAATTGCATGAGGCAGGCTTCCAGACCATCGGCCTCGATTCCGACGGACCGACCGAGCTCGAATCGAGCTTTGCCGGCGACAAGGTCGCGCTTGTCCTGGGCGCCGAAGGCAAGGGCCTGCGGCAGAAGACCCGCGAGACGGTAACCACATTGGCGCGGCTCGACATGCCTGGCGCCATCCGCTCGCTCAATGTCTCGAATGCGGCGGCGGTCAGCCTTTATGCCGCAAACGCATTTTTGAAGCGCGGCTAAACCTAGAGCGACAGTCGCCTGTCGGAACGAGAAACGGGCTCCGGCAGTGATGATGCGGGAGCCCGTTCTCCGACAGGAAAGAGCGGACGGCTTGGGAACGTTACGCCGCCGCGCCTTTGCCTAAGCCGCTTTACCCTTGGCCTCGGCTGCCTCGTTGCCGACTTCGAAATTCGCCATGCGTTCCAGCGCCCTGACCAGCGCCGAGTGATCTTCCTTCGCTCCACCATTGGCGGCGCAGGAATTGAACAGCTGCTGGGTGGTCGAGGTGTTGGGTAGCGAAACGCCCAGCGCCTTCGCGCCCTCCAGCGCCAGGTTGAGATCCTTCTGGTGCAGCTCGATGCGGAAGCCCGGCGCGAAGGTGCGCTTGATCATGCGCTCGCCATGCACTTCGAGGATGCGCGACGCCGCGAGCCCGCCCATCAGCGCCTGCCTGACCTTGGCCGGATCGGCGCCCGCCTTTGAGGCGAAGACGAGGGCTTCACCGACGGCTTCGATGGTCAGCGCCACGACGATCTGGTTGGCGACCTTGGTGGTCTGGCCGACGCCGTTGGGGCCGACGAGCGTGATGTTCTTGCCCATCTTCTCGAAGACCGGCTTGGCGCGCTCGAACGCCTTTTCCTCGCCGCCGACCATGATGGTGAGCGATGCCGCTTTGGCGCCGACTTCACCGCCTGACACCGGAGCGTCGAGGTAATCGCAGCCGAGATCGTTGATCTTTTTCGCGAATTCCTTGGTGGCGATCGGAGAGATCGAGCTCATGTCGATGACGAGCTTGCCTTTCGACAGGCCAGCGGCAACGCTTTTCTCGCCGAACAGGACATCCGCCACCTGCGGTGTGTCGGGGACCATGGTGATGATGATGCCGGCAGCCCTCGCGACGGCGTCATGCCTGGTGACGG
Organism: Mesorhizobium sp.; assembly: GCF_024509055.1. Taxonomy (GTDB): domain Bacteria; phylum Pseudomonadota; class Alphaproteobacteria; order Rhizobiales; family Rhizobiaceae; genus Mesorhizobium. Next base: position 5,275 of record NZ_JANINM010000502.1, read on the forward strand.
TCTTCAGCCCCTTGGCCACGAGATCGGTCGGTGCCTTCGAGCGATGATCGCTGGCGACGACCGTATAGCCGGCATCGAGCAGGTGCCCCGCCATCGGCGCGCCCATGATGCCAAGTCCGATGAAACCGATGGTTTCCATTTTGGATCTCCGTCAGAATTTGTCGAGGTCGCGTTCCTTCGCGCCCCCCTCTAGCCTGCCGGCCGTCTCCCCACTTGGGGGGAGATCAGCAGCTTCGGCGCTGGCTCTCAAGCCGCGGCGCTGCCCTGCCCGGCGAATCCCCTGAACCAGCCGAGCCCGGCCTCGGTGCCGGCCTTCGGCTTGTACTCGGCGCCGATCCAGCCGGAATAGCCGAGCCGGTCGATATGGTCGTAGAGGAATGGATAGTTGATCTCGCCCGTCCCCGGTTCATGACGGCCGGGATTGTCCGCAAGCTGGATATGCGCGATGCGGCCGAGGTTTGCCTCGATGGTGCGGGCGAGATCCCCCTCCATGATCTGCATGTGGTAGATGTCGTATTGCACGAAGATGTTCTTCGAGCCGATGCGGTCGATAAGCGCCAGCGCCTGGTCGGTGTAGTTGAGGAAGAAGCCGGGGATATCGCGGGTGTTGATCGGCTCGATCAGCAATTTGATGCCGGCCTGCTCCAGTTTCTCGGCCGCGAAGGCGAGGTTTTCGGCGAAGACGTTCTCAAGAACGACGCGGTCGACGCCCTGCGGCGCAATGCCTGCCAGGCAGTTGATCTGCTCGCAGCCAAGCGCATGGGCGTAGGTGATTGCCTTGGCGACGCCCTGACGGAACTCAGGCACGCGCTCGGGCAGCACGGCAATGCCGCGCTCGCCCTTTGCCCAGTCGCCCGCCGGCAGGTTGAAGAGCACCTGCGTCAGGCCGTTCTTCTTCAGGCGCGCGGCGACGACATCGGGCGCGTGATCGTAAGGACCGATATACTCCACGCCCTTGAAACCGGCCCTTGCGGCGGCATCGAAGCGGTCGAGGAATTCATGCTCGCCGAAGAGCATCGACAGATTGGCTGAAAAACGCGGCATTCTTTTTCTCCTTCTTTCCGCTACGCCCTAGTCCAACATCACAATGGCTGTAGGCGCGTCTTCGTGGCTTTCGGCAAGATCCTCGAACTCTGTGATCTTGTCGATTTCCGTGCCCATGGAAATGTTGGTGACGCGCTCGAGGATGAATTCGAGAACGACGGGAACCTGGTATTCCTTCATCAGCCGTTGCGCTTCCTTGAAGGCGCCGGCGAATTCTTCCGGCTTGCGCACGCGCACCGCCTTGCAGCCCATCGCCTCGGCAACCGCGACATGGTCGACGCCGTAGCCGGCCTCGGGATCGTTGGCGCGGTTGACGTTCTCGAAGGCAAGGCTCACCTCGTAATCCATCGAGAAGCCGCGCTGCGCCTGGCGGATCAACCCGAGATAGGCGTTGTTCACGACGACATGGATGTAGGGCAGCTTGTGCTGCGCGCCGACCGCCAACTCCTCGATCATGAACTGGAAGTCGTAGTCGCCGGAGAGCGCGACGATGGCACGGTCCGGATCGGCGGCGCGCACGCCGAGCGCCGCCGGCAGCGTCCAGCCGAGCGGGCCGGCCTGACCGCAATTGATCCAGTTGCGCGGCTTGTAGACATGCAGGAACTGCGCGCCGGCGATCTGCGACAGGCCGATCGTGGTGACATAGGTGGTGTCGCGGCCGAAGGCCTTGTTCATTTCCTCGTAGATGCGCTGCGGCTTCAGCGGCACCTGTTCGAAATGGGTCTTGCGCTTCATGGTCTTCTTGCGCTGCTGGCATTCCTTGGCCCAGCCCGACCAGTCGCGCAGCTTGCCGGCCGTCCTCCACTCGGTGGCGACGTCGAGCAGGATCTTCAGCGCAGCACCTGCATCCGAGACGACGCCGAGATCGGGCGCGAAGACGCGGCCTATCTGGGTGGGTTCGATGTCGACATGGATGAACTTCTTGCCCTTGGTGTAGACGTCGACCGAACCGGTGTGGCGGTTGGCCCAGCGGTTGCCGATGCCGAAGACGAAGTCGGCCGCCAGCATCGTCGCGTTGCCGTAGCGGTGCGATGTCTGCAGGCCGCACATGCCGGCCATCAGCCGGTGGTCGTCGGGGATGGACCCCCAGCCCATCAGGGTCGGGATGACCGGCACGCCGGTGATCTCGGCGAATTCGATCAGCAGGTCGGAGGCATCGGCGTTGATGATGCCACCGCCGGCGACGATCAGCGGCCTTTCGGCCGCGTTGAGCATCGCCAGCGCCTTCTCGGCCTGGACGCGCGTCATCGCCGGCTTGAACACGGAAAGCGGCTCGTAGGCGTCGATGTCGAACTCGATCTCGGCGAGTTGCACGTCGAGCGGCAGGTCGATGAGGACCGGGCCGGGCCGCGAGGAGCGCATCAGGTGGAAAGCCTTCTGCAGCGCCATCGGCACCAGATAGGGCTCCATGACGGTGACCGCCCACTTGGCGACAGGTGCGGCGATCGAAGCGATGTCGACCGCCTGGAAATCCTCCTTGTTGAGGCGCGCGCGGGGAGCTTGGCCCGTTATACAGAGTATCGGGATGGAATCGGCCGATGCCGAATAGAGCCCAGTGATCATGTCGGTGCCAGCGGGGCCGGAGGTGCCGATGCAGACCCCGATATTGCCGGCCTTGGTCCGCGTATAGCCCTCGGCCATGTGCGAGGCGCCCTCGACATGGCGTGCAAGAACATGGCGGATGGTGCCCCTCGCCTTCAGCGCCGAATAGAGCGGGTTGATCGCCGCGCCCGGCACGCCAAAGGCGTTGGTGATGCCTTCCTTTTCGAGAACGAGAACCGCGGCGTCAACTGCGCGCATCCTGGCCATTTCCAGCCTCCACTTCGTTGGTTGGCTTGAGAATGCCAGCGCCGTTTCTATTTTTCAATTTTTTCAGAATATTTTTTCATTTCTAGAAACCGGCTCTTATTGGTTGATTTTGCGTCACTTTTTGTTTTCCACAAAATCCCGCCAGGAAATCAGTGAAAAACTTTTTCATTGCGCCCGGCGAGAAACGGGCCAGAATGCTGCCATGGAAACCACCGAAAAGCGCCAGCGCGGGCGGCCGCGCTCCTTCAATGCACCGTCGGAGACGGGCGCCGTGCAGTCGCTCGACCGGGCGCTGCGCATCCTGGCGATCGTCGCCGAGGGCGCCGGCCTGTCGCTCAGCGAGATCGCGGCCCGCAGCGGGATCGCAGCCTCCACCGCCTATCGCATGCTGACGACGCTGGAGAGCCACGGCATGGTCGAGTTCGACTCCACCGACCAGCTGTGGTCGATCGGCGTCGAGACCTACCGCATGGGCGCCGCTTTCCTGCGTCGGCGCAAGCTGGTCGACCGCGCACGCATCGTCATGCAGGAGTTGATGGAAAAGACCGGCGAGACCGCCAATCTTGGCGTCGCCGAGGACGATTGCGTGGTCTTCGTCAGTCAGGTGGAGACGCATCAGGCGATCCGCGCCTTCTTCCGCCCGGGCACGCGCAGTTCCTTCCATGCTTCGGGCATCGGCAAGGCGGTGCTGGCGCATCTCGATGCGGAACGCGTCGCCGCCATCCTGCGCAAAGCGGGGCTGCAGCGCTACACCGACAGGACGCTCTCCGACATCTCCGCGCTGGCCCACGATCTGGCGACGATCAAGCGACGCGGCTGGTCGGTCGACGACGAGGAACGCCATCCCGGCATGCGCTGCGTGGCTGCCGCGATCTTCAACGAGTTCGGCGAGCCGATCGGTGGCGTTTCGGTGTCCGGCCCCACGGTTCGCGTCACGCCTGAGCGCCTGGCCGAGATCGGTCCGCTGGTGCGCGACGCGGCGGCCGAGGTGACCAAGATGATCGGCGGCGTGGCGGCCGGCTGATCAGGACGCGCCGGGCAGCGCGCTGTTGGTCGAGATGTCGAGGAAGTCGAGCAGAAGCGCTCCTCCGACGCCGCAGGCCGTGAAGATGAGACCGGCGATGAATATCCGGTTGGCGCGTTCGTGGACCCGCCGTTGCAGCGAGGTGATGTCGAGCAGCATGGCGAGCGCCCGCATCTGCAGCGCGATACCGACGAGGATCGGCACGACGGCGACAAGATGATAAGCCCGCCAGGGGATAGGGTTGGCTGCCCAGTGAGTAATGAAACCAAGCGAAAACGCCACCAGGATACCGACCGTGGTTACGCTGCCGTTTCTGAAAGACGTCTCGACCAGGTCTTCCTTAGGCTCCTGCTCGTCCACGCCACCACCCTCCATTAGCGTTGCGACGGCAGCCTAGTCCCTCCGAAAATCACTGTATACCGTTGGCTTGCCGCAACGTTCGAACGCATGCAAAAGGGCATCGATGCGGAAACAACTCCAGCTCCTGCTCGTCGCTTCACTGTGCGGATGCGTGTCGCCGGCGCCACAGCCCGATGCCGGCGCCCAGCGGGTCAATCCTGTCCCGATCTCGCTTGCCCTGGAAGAGATCATCACCACGGGCGTCCGCCAGCACTTGCAGGAGCCCGCCAACGCCAAATTCGGGAGCATGGTTGCCGGCGAACGCACGCTGAACGGCCGTGGCGAAATCCTGGTCTGCGGCCATGTCAACGCCAAGGGTCCCACGGGGTCCTATGGCGACAAGCTGTTCGCGGCAAGGATCTACCCCGATGCGGGAAGCGCATTCGAGCTCGTCGCGATCGGGGACCAACCGGCGGATATGAGCCTCGTCAACGGCACCTGCCGCGCGGCCGGGCTGGCCACTCCCGACCGAGGCTAGAAGACCGATCGCCCCCATACGAAAAGGGGCTGCGAACAGCCCCTCTTTCCGTCGTTGGCGCGCCTGCTCTCAGAGGCGGCAGTAGTGCTCGTAGCCGTCGTAGCCGATATAGGTGTTCGAGTCCGGATCGTAGCTGGGGTAGCGGGCCATGCAGCGGCGGACGTGCCACGAGCCGCCGTCTTCCTCGACGTAGACGGTGCGCGGCTGCTCCTGCTGGGCAAGCATGCTGCCCAGGACGAAACCGCCGACGCCGGCGGCGATGCCGATACCGAGGCCGTAGTGGTGATGCAGCGGATGCGCCGCCGAAGGTTGAATGCTGCCCGCCAGCATGCTGATGGCGACGGTGGCTGCGATGAGGCCGGAAACGAGTGTGCGCTTGAACATGACGATCTCCTTGGTTTGGTTGACCGAGGCGATCCATCCGCCTCTTGATCATCTGTCGCGGCGGCAACGAAGAAGGTTCGAAGATTTTTTCTGATTTTTTGGCGCAGGAGCGGCCAGCTCTTGCCGGCTCGCTATTGGCCAGCTGAACGACAAATGCAAAAGGGCGGCCGGAGCCGCCCTTCGAAAGCGAGAGCTTTTGGCGTCAAAGGATGACGACCACCCCATGGTGGTGGTGATGATGATGGTGGTACCACCAGTAGTCACCATAGCCATAGTCGTCATCGTCGCCATAGCCATAGCCGTAACCGTAGCCGTGATGGTGATGGTGGTGATGATGATGGTGCATCGGATGAGCCGAGGACGTCTGCACCGTGGCGGCCAGCGCGCCCGTTGCGATAAAGCCGGCCACGAGAGCGGAAGTGAGCGTGCGCTTGAACATGATGATCTCCTTGATCCTTGATCGAGGCGACCATTCGCCTCTGGAGATCAGTGGCGCCGACGCGGCAAAAGGTTCGAGGATTTGTGAGTTGGTGGTCGGTAGTGAGCAGTGAGTGGATCCCCGGACTGGGGTTCTCTGCTCACCACTGACTAATTTCTACTCACTCTCCTCACCCCATCCCGGTGATGTGCCGCAGCCAGAAGGCCAGCGCGATGAAGCCGATGATGGTGGTGACGCCGGTCCAGTCGATATTGGC
>NZ_JANINM010000503.1 GCF_024509055.1 Mesorhizobium sp.
GCGCCGTCTGGCGCCATAAACTGGAGCAATTCCAGGAAAAACGTGAAGCGATTTTCCGTCGGGAATTGCGTCAAGACAAAGAGTATTGCCATGGAACGCTCGACCATCGTCAGAGTGCATGAGGGTCTGCACGCCCGTCCCGCGACGCGGTTCGTGAAACTCGCCAAGGGTTTCGAATCCGATGTCGAGCTGGTCAAGGACGGCAAGGCGGTCAGCGCCAAGAGCTCGGTCAAGCTGATGCTGCTGGCAGTCAAGGAGAACCAGGAAGTCACCGTGCGCGCCAATGGCGCCGATGCGATCGAGGCGGTCGAGGCGCTGATCGGCTATCTTGAGAATCCGCGCGCCGGCCTCGATGACGAGCATGAAGCCGGTGAATCCGGCTCGGAACCCGCCGCACCGGCCCCGGAGGCAGCACCGCAGGCTGCCGCACCGGCGGATGGTACACCAAAGCTCCAGGGCGTCGCCGCCAGCGAGGGCGTCGCCATCGGGCTGGCCTTTGCCCATTTCCCGCCCGAGATCGCGGGACCGGGACGGCGCCTGCAGGCCGACGAGATCGAGGGCGAGCTCGAGCGCTTCCGAGGCGCCGTCGCCACCGTCCAGGCGCGCATGGACCGCACGCTTGCCGAGAACAATCTCTCCGCCGGCGACCGTGGTATCGTCGCCGCCTTGCGTGACATAGCCGCCGACGACAGCCTGACCGGTGAGGTCGAAAGGCTGATCGGGGGCGGCGACGACGCGGTGTCGGCCGTCATTGCCGCCGCGGCCACCATCGCCGCCGATTTCAGCGCGGTCGATGACCATTATCTCAACGCCCGCGCCGACGACGTGCATGCCGTCGGCCGGCAGATCTGCCTGGTGCTGCTCGGCCAGGACGAGGTCAGCCTGGAGACGATCCCTCAGGGCGCGATCCTCATTGCCGACGATATCGGTGCCTGGGATCTGGCGCGGGCGCCGCTGAAGCGCATCGGCGGCGTTGTCTGCGGCCATGGCGGCGCCACCTCGCACATCGCCATCATCGCGCGCTCGCACGGCATCCCGGCGGTGCTGGGTCTCGGCGACAAGATCAATGAATTGCGCGGCGCAAGGGAAGTCGCGATCGACGGCAATGGCGGGCATGTGATCGTCGACCCGGATGACGCGACACGCGCCGATTTCACCCGGCGCGTCGATGCCGCGGCGCAGGAACGTGCCGGCCTCAAGGTGTTCAAGGGCGTGACCCCGACGCGCGCCGACGGCACGGTGATCGAGGTCGCCGCCAATATCGGTTCGCTGGAGGAGATCGAGGCGGCGCAGGAAGCCGGCGCCATGGGTGTCGGGCTGTTCCGCACCGAGCTGCTCTTCATGCGTCACATGCACCTGCCGTCGGAAGACATGCAGGCCGAGACCTACAGCGCCCTGGCCAAGGCGTTCGCGCCGCATTCGGTGATCGTGCGCACGCTCGACATCGGCGGCGACAAGCCGATCGCCGGCATCGAATTTCCCGACGAGGAAAACCCGTTCCTCGGCTGGCGCGGCATCCGCATGTGCCTGGACCGGCCCGACATCTTCAAGCGTCAGCTGCGGGCGCTGCTGCGCGCGGCCGTCCACGGCAACATCAAGGTGATGCTTCCGATGGTTTCGGAGATTTCCGAAGTCACGCGCACACGTGCGCTGGTCGAGGAATGCGCGGCTGAACTCAAGGCCGAAGGCGTGCCGCATGCCGGCTTCGACCTCGGCGTGATGATCGAGACGCCGGCCGCCGTACTGGTCGCGCCGGCGCTGGCAAAGGAAGTGGCGTTCTTCTCCATCGGCACCAACGACCTGACCCAGTATGTCATGGCCGCCGATCGTCTCAATCCGACCGTCGCCAAGCTCAACGACGTCACCAACCCGGCGGTGATGGCGGCGATCGAGCTGACGGCCAAAGCGGGCGTCGCCGCCGGCATCATGGTGGGCATGTGCGGCGAGGCCGCCGGCCGACCGGATTTGATTCCGGCCTTCGTGAAGATGGGCCTGACCGAGCTCAGCATGAGCCCGGCCTCGATCCAGCGCGCCAAGAAGACCATCGCCGCCATGGCGACAGAAAAGTAGCAGATTAGGAGCCGGCGGTTACGTCAGATGCGCGAGCAGGGTGGCCAGAACCGGGGTCAACTCCTGCACCGCATTGGTACGGGCGCACGCTTGACCGATGCGATCCTCGCGCACTTCGGCGGCCAGCACCGCGATCTCCAGAATGTCCGGCTCGGGCGCGCCCTCGGCCTTGGTCGCCAGTCCGCAAGCAAGCGCCAACGGTGCAAGGCATCTGATTTCGAGCGAGCGGTCGCCGCTTCCAGCCTCGCCGAGCTGAACGGGACGGTGGCCGAGGCATTCGACGAGCAAGGCAGAGCAGGCGGCCGCGATCTGGTCGGTGGAAGCCGCGTCCGCGGTCGCGCCGGCCAGGAGGTCGGCATGGCGTCTGCGCATCGCGGCGTGCACCGCCGAAAAACTCGCCTCGTGCACGCGCGGATTGTCGACACCGTAGCCGGCGAGAATCGCCCGGGTCAGGTAATACATGTCGCGCCGAAACTGGCGTTCACCGTCGATCTGCCGGTCCTCATTGCCATCGGCGAAATAGGTCCGGAGGCTTTTTACCGTCGTGCCGTCGATCTTGAGCGGCCGGGAGTGAGGAACGAAGGATTCGGCAATCGTCAGCGCCTCGTCGACGGCGCTCGCGGCATGGCTAAGCAGGCTCTTGCCCGGGAACGGCGGCAGATTGGCTATTTCGCGTGGCGGCTCGCCCGCGCTGTCATGGCGGCTTTGGCGGATGGCGTCGCGCAGTTCCCGAAGCCGGTCCTTCAGGTTGACGCGCACATCCTCGGAGATTTGTCGCAGCATCGGTATGGCCTCGAAAAGCGGAAGCCGGTCTCACGGCTTAGGGCGTCAGCCACCCTCTCTAGATTGTTCGTGTCGATTGGTAGATCAATAGGCGATATTTAACCAGCGCGCAGAATCGACGACGGCATTGCGGAGGGGAACTTGGGCAGGCGACGGCAGAGCGAACCTGATAACAGCAGGACGGCTGGGGCATCCGAGCAGGTCGTCAACGAAAGCCGGACCGACCGCCAGAGAATTCGCGCTGCCTGGATGTATTTCGTCGAGCAGATGACGCAGAACGAAATCGCCGACGTGCTCGGCGTCGGCCGTGTCACCATCGTGCGCATGCTGGCGGAGGCTAGGGCGCGCAACGAGGTGAAGATCACCATCGAGAGCGAGCTTCTGGAGATCGTGCGGCTGGAGCGCGAGCTGGAACGGACTTTTGGCCTGCAGCAGGCGCTGGTGGCGCCGCTGACAGACCCCAATGCCGATCCGGTCCCCGCGATCGCCGCGAAGACCGGCATGTTCCTGTCCGACGCGATGAAATCCGGCATGCGGGTCGGCGTCGGCTGGGGCGTGACGCTGTTCAACACCTTGCCGTTCATCAGCGCCAAGTCGCTGACCGATTTCAGCGTCATCTCGCTGCTTGGCGGCGTCGGCGTCGCGCGTCGTGTCAACCCGGCCGAGTTCGCGTGGCGCTTCGCCCAGATATTCCAGGGCGACGGCTACCTGATGCCGACGCCGGCCGTTGTCGACAGCGTCGAGACCAAGATCGCGCTGGTCGAGCGCTGTGGCCTGCAGGAGATTTTTGAAATGGCCGATGCGCTCGACGCCGTTCTGCTCAGCGTCGGCGGCATCGCTTCGGCCACCACTTTCTCGCGCGGCGGCTTTCTCAAGGAAGCGGACCGCGAAGCGCTTCTCGCGCGTGGCGCCGTCGGCGACCTTCTGTTCCATTTCTACGATCGCAACGGCGATCTGGTCGACCATCCCGTCAACAGCCATGTGATGTCGGTCGATGTCGATCGCCTGCGCAAGGCGCCGATCCGCATCCTTACTTCCGGCGGCGCCGAAAAGACCGAGGCGCTGCTCGGCGCCATGAACCTGATCGCCCCGACGATACTGATCACCGATGAGGAAAGTGCGCGGCGCATGCTCGCGGCCAATGCGCCCTAGGCAATGGCTGTTAGCCGGCTGGCCGGAACGGCTTTGCTAGCGAGGCCGGAAAATGCAGCGCCAGCATCTGGCGGTTGCGCGAGATCAGCACCAGCACCACGATTGTCGCCAGATAGGGTAGCGCCGACAGCAATTCCGACGGGACCTGGAGCCCGAGCGCCTGGCCCTGCAACTGCAGGATCGTCATGCCCCCGAACAGCCAGGCGCCGAGAAGGATGCGCAGCGGCCGCCATGTCGCGAACACCACCAGCGCCAGCGCGATCCAGCCCTTGCCGGCGGTCATGTTCTCGACCCAGAGCGGCGTGTACGCGACCGACAGATAGGCGCCGGCGAGGCCAGCCATCAGGCCGCCGAACAGCACCGCCATGTAGCGGATTCGGATCACCGGATAGCCGATGGCGTGCGACGTCTGCGGCGATTCACCGATCGTGCGCAGGATGAGGCCTGCCTTCGTGCGGTAGAGGAACCAGCTGATCGCCACGAACATCAGCAGCGCCAGGTAGACCAGCGGGTCGAAGCGGAAGAGCAGGGGCCCGATCACCGGCAGGCCGGACAGGACCGGGATATTGACGCCGTGCAGCGCCTCGATCGGCGCGCTGCCGAAGCCGCGGCCGAGGAAGGCCGATACGCCGGAGCCGAAGATCGCCAGCGCCAGCCCGGCTGCATACTGGTTGGTTAGGAAGGTGAGCGCCAGCACACCGAACAGAAGCGAGGCGGCAGCACCCGCGAGCGCCCCGGCGATGATCGCGACAGGCATCGGATAGCCGGCCGTGACCGCCCAAAAGGCAAAGGCCGCGCCCATCAGCATCATGCCTTCGATGCCGAGGTTGAGCACGCCGGACTTCTCGACGACGAGTTCTCCAAGCGCGGCGAAGATCAACGGCGTGGCGGCGATGATGGTGCCGGTGAAGATGGCGGTGAACAATTCCATCGGTCTGCCCTCCCGCTATCGCGCCGCTTCGGGCGCATGCGCATCCTTCGCCGGCCCCACGACGCGGATGCGATAGAAGATGAAGAAATCGGCCGCGAGCAGGAAGAACAGCAGGATGCCCTGGAAGATGCGCGTCAGCGCCGAGGGCAGGGCAAGCGTCATCTGCACGCCTTCGCCGCCGAGGAAGAGCAGCGACATCAAGAGCCCGCCGAGCACGATGCCGAAGGCATTCAGACGTCCGATGAAGGCGACGATGATGGCGGCAAAACCGTAGCCGGGCGAAATTTGCGGCGAGAGCTGGCCGAGCGGCCCGGCCGCTTCCGCCATGCCGGCGACGCCGGCCGCGGCACCGCCCGCCAGAAGCCCGATCCAGACCGCCGCCGACTCGCGAAAACCGGCATAGCGGGCGGCAAGCGGGGCCGCGCCGCTCACCGACATCTTGTAGCCGAGGAAGCTGCGGTCGGTGAACAGCCACATCAGGAGCACCGCGACGACGGTGATGAAGATCGAGGGATTGAGCCTGTAGGACGGATCGAAGGACTGGAACATGGCCGCCGCCGGCAGCAGCGCGGTCTGCGGGTAGTTGAAGCCGGCGGGATCGCGCCACGGTCCGTGCACCAGGTAGGACAGGAACAGCGTCGCGATATAGGTCATCATCAGCGTGACCAGGATCTCGTTGGTGTTCATGCGGGCGCGCAGGAAGGCCGGGATCGCGGCCCACGCCATGCCGGCCGCCATGCCGGCCAGGAACATCAGCGGTAGCAAGAGCACGCTTTCGGGGTCCGGCCAGAACAGACCGACGCCGCTTGCGGCAATCGCGCCCATGGTGAACTGCCCTTCGGCGCCGATGTTCCAGACATTGGCGCGGAAACCGATCGCCAGCCCGCAGGCAATCAGGATCAACGGCGAAGCCTTGAGCAGCCATTCCGACACGCCGTTGATCGAGCTGAGCGGCTCGATGAAGAAGGCGTAAAGCGTCGGCAGCGGCTCGTGCCCGAGCGAGGCGAAGAAGGCGGAACCCACGATCAGCGTCAGCACCGAGGCCAGCACTGGCGCGGCAATGCGCATCGTGGCCGAAGGCTCCGGCCTTTGTTCAATCCTGAAGTGCAACTTTGCCACTCCTGTCCTTGCTCATCGTTCGGCCTGTCATCAGGAGCCCGATCTCCTCGCGGTCGGTGCTTGTGCGCACGAGCGGCGGCGAGACCTGCCCCTGGCAGATCACCAGCAGCCGGTCGCAGATCTCGAACAGCTCATCGAGTTCCTCGGAGACCACGAACACCGCCGTGCCTGCGCGGCTGAGGTCGACGATGGTCTGGCGGATGAAGGCGCTTGCGCCGACGTCGACGCCCCAGGTCGGCTGCGAGACGAGCAGCAGCTTCGGCGCCAGGGCGATCTCGCGCCCGACGATGAATTTCTGCAGATTGCCGCCGGAAAGGCTCTGCGCCGTCGAGCCCGGACCGTTGGCCTTGACCTTGAACTTCTCGATGATGCCAGCGGCGAAGGCGCTGGCCCGGCGCCGGTCGACAAGGCCCTTGCGGACAGTGCCGAAGCGATGCGCGGTCAGCACCGCGTTCTCCCACAGCGTGTGCGACGGCACCGCGCCCCTGCCGAGCCGCTCCTCGGGAACGAAGGCGAGGCCGAGCTTGCGACGCTCATCTGGGCGCAGGCCGGCTGCCGGTGTCCCGTTGATGGTGATCGCGTCGCCCTGGCCATGTGTGCGCTCGCCGCTGAGCAGCGCGATGAGCTCTGCCTGGCCGTTGCCGGAGACGCCGGCAAGGCCGACGATCTCCCCGCCACGCACGTCGAAGGAGATGTCCTTCAGGTCGACGCCGAAATGGTCTCGTGCCTTGGCCGAAAGGTTCTTGACCTCGAGCACTGGTCTTTCGCTGGGCCTCGCCGGGGTGACATGCATTTCCGGCAGCTTGGAGCCGACCATCATGCGGGCAAGCTCCAGCGATGTCGTTTCCTTCGGGCGCGCGGTGCCGGTGACCCTGCCGTTGCGCAGCACCGTGGCAGTGTCGCAGAGCTCCTGCACCTCGTCGAGCTTGTGGCTGATGTAGACGATGCTGCAGCCTTCGGCGGAAAGCTGCCGGAGCGTCTCGAACAGCTTGACGACGGCCTGCGGCGTCAGCACCGAGGTCGGTTCGTCAAGGATCAGAAGCTTCGGCGACTGCAGCAGACAACGCACGATCTCGACGCGCTGCCGCTCGCCGACCGAAAGGTCGTGCACCTGGCGGTGCGGGTCGATGGGCATTCCGTAGCGCAGCGAAAGCTCGCGGATCTTCTCGGCCAGCGAAGGCAGATGAAAGGCGCTGCTTGCCGACAGCGCGATGTTCTCGACCACCGAGACGGACTCGAACAGCGCGAAATGCTGGTAGACCATTTCGATGCCGAGCGCGCGCGACATCGCCGGATTGTGCGCGGTGATCAGGTTGCCGTCGCAGAATATCTCGCCGGAGTCGGCCTGAGCCGCGCCGTAGATGATCTTCATCAGGGTCGATTTGCCGGCGCCGTTTTCGCCGAGCACGGCATGGATCTCGCCGGGCTGGATCGAAAGCGAGACTTCGTCATTGGCAATGACGCCGGGATAGCGCTTTGAGATGTTGCGCAATTCTAGTCGCGGATGCATGGCGGGGTCCTGCCGGGCGTGAAGCGGGGTTGGACGGGAACCAGGCGGAGAGACGCCGAGGATCGAGCTTTGGCGTCTCTCCGGTTCTTTTGAAGGCGATCAGCTCAGCTTGCCGATCATTCCTTTGACGAACCAGTTCATGCCGCGGATGCCGTCGTCGTCCAGCACGGAGCCGGCCGCGACCTTGACCTTGCCGTCCTGATCCTTGAGCTCGCCGCCATAGGGGTGCACCTTGCCGCTGCCGATATCGGCCTCGAGCTGCTTTAGCTTCGCCTTGGTGTCGGCTGGCATGCCGTCATTGTAGGGCGCCATCTTGACGACGCCGGCGGCAAGCCCGTCCCAGCGCACCTCCGGCTTCCAGGTGCCGGCGGCGACGGCCTTCGCTGCGCCGACATAGTCGCTCGTCCAGTCGAGAACGAAGGAGGTCAGCTGCTTGCCCGAGGAGAACTTCGCCATGTCGCTGGCATAGCCGATCGACCACGCGCCGCCTTCACCGGCGACCTGAACGCCGGTCGCAGTATCGGTCATCGAGCAGATGACGTCGCAACCTTGCGAGAGCAGCGTCTTTGCGGCCTCTTTCTCCTTGCCCGGGTCGAACCAGGAGTTGAGGAAGATGGCGTTGCAGGTGGCATTCGGATTGACGCTCTGCGCGCCGAGCAGCAGCGCGTTGGCCGGGCCGACGATGTCGGGGATCGGGAAGCCGCCGATGAAGCCGATCTTGGCGGACTTCGACATGTGGCCGCCCGCCGCGCCGGCGACGAAGGTGCCTTCATAATACTTGGCTTCGAAGGTGCCGAGATTGGCGAGATGGACGATGCCCGAGCAGTGCTCGAAGGCGATCTTGGGGAAGCGCGGCGCAACCTTCTGCATCGGCGTGCCATGCGAGAAGCTGGTGCCGAAGATCAGCTGGTTGCCGGCGCTGGCCAACTCGCGGAAGACGCGTTCGGCATCCTGCGGCATGAAGATATTGTCGATGACGGTCAGCTTTGCCTTATCGCCGAATTCGGACTTGATCGCCTCGACGCCAAGGCTGTGCTGCTTGGTCCAGCCAATCTCGGCGATCGGCGAGACATAGACGACGCCGATCTTGAGCACATCATCGGCTCTGGCGATGGTGCTCAGTGCTCCGGTGCCGAGCGCGGCGCCGATCGCGCCGCTGTACTTCAGGAATCCGCGTCTCGTCAGGTCGTTCATGTGGGTAACCCTCTGTTGGTTTTCTTGGTTGATGCCCGGCTTGTCGATGCCCGGTCTTGCTTGGGGAGGTGGACATGCACGTGTGCCGCGCCGTCGCCATTCCCTGATGCCTTCTCCGGCTTCCTCGATGGAACCAATGCCGGCACGCCGTCGGCCTTGCTGTCGAGATACGGCGCCAGCGCTTCGGCAGGCGTCATTTCCGGAAACACTTCGCGGTCCATGATGTAGCCGCGCACCACGGAGCGGTGATGGGTGTCGATGAGGTCCATCGCCTGTTTCAGGCGGCCTTTTTCCAGAAGGTCGACAACCCGCGAATGGTCGTCCAGCAGGTTGCAATAGTCGAAATCGGCCGAGATCAGCGAGCGCAGCAGCGTCGTGCGGCGCACCAGCTGCGCGTGGATTTCCTGCATCACCTTGTTGCGGCTGAGGCGCACGAAAACGATGTGGAATTCCTGGCCGAGCACGTCGGCCAGCGCATCGTTGCCGTCGGCGACGGCCTGGCGCTGGCGCTCGACATGCTGGCGCAGCTCTGCCCAGCCGGCGGGGCCGAGGCGATCGCTGAGCTGGGCCGCCACGCCCTGCTCGACAAGCGTCAGCGCATCGTAGATTTCCATCGCCTCCTGCATGCTGGGCTTGGCGACGAAGGCGCCGCGATTGCGCTCGATCTGGGCCAGGCCGTCGTCGGCAAGCCTTATCAGCGCCTGGCGTACCACGATGCGGCTGACGTCGAATATCTCTGCAAGCTCGCGCTCGCCGAGCTTGCAGCCGGGCACCAGCCGGTGATCGATGATGGCGCGCGTCAGAGTGTCCGCGATCGCCTGGGAGCGGCTGCTCAAAGCGCGGACCTCCGCAAGTTCGAGGACATGATCAGCGAGCTTTCCATGGCGAAATATGCCCCGTCAGGATGCGGCATATCCCAGATTCAGATTTTCATACATCGGAAGTCAATCGTTGAAATCTGTCAACACAAAAAAGGATTTTGGCTGACAAAAAATTATTGATTGATATCCAATCTTGTGATTTCGTTGACCTCGAAACGCCGGGCTAGGTTCATGGTGAAGGGCTAGCCGAGTTGGGAGGGAAGCCGATGGCTGCCCGTTGCGTCGACCGCGAGCTGCTGAACGATTGGCATATCGTCGCGGACCAGGAATCGCTGAGCCAGGATGCGCCGTTTCCGACCCGTCTGCTCGGGGTCGATCTGGTCGTCCGCAAGCAAATGGACAAGATCGAAGTCGTGCGCGCCGACACCGCCGCCGCGCTGAATTCGGCCGAGCGCTACGGCTTCGTCTGGGCCTGTCTCGACAAGCCCTGGCGCGACATCGTCTTTATCCCCGAGGCCAACGAGGCGGATCGCCATCTGGTCAGCGGCGGGTCGATCGCGGTCAAGGTCTCCGGCCTGCGCGCGGTCGAGAATTTCCTCGATATGGGTCATTTCCCCTTCGTCCACACCGGCTGGCTCGGCGAGGAGCCGCATACCGAAGTGGCCCCCTATAATGTCGAGATCACCGCGCAGGACGAAGTGCTGGCGACGGAGTGCAAGTTCTACCAGCCTGTCGCCTCGCCGACGGCCAAGGAAGGCTTCGTCGTCGATTATATCTACAAGGTCATCCGGCCCTATACGGTTGCGCTTTACAAGAGCAATCCGATCCAGAAGCATCGGCTCGACGTGATCACGCTATTCGTGCAGCCGGTCGACGAAGAGAACTGCATCGCGCACCCTTACCTCTGCTATATCAAGGAAGGCATGGAGGCGGCGACTGTGCGCAGCTTCATGCAGCTCATCTTCGCGCAGGACAAGCCGATCCTGGAGAACCAGGTGCCGAAGCGCCTGCCGCTCGATCCGCGCGCCGAGACACCGATCCGCGCCGACGCCGTTTCGGTTTCCTATCGGCGCTGGCTGCGTGACCGGGCGGTGACCTACGGCGCCATACCGGCGCAAATCTGACTGACGTTTTTGGAAGGTAACGCCATGGCAAAATGCTCGGACACGGTGATCCTCAACCTCTGGCACCCCGTGGGTGCGATCGCCGAAGTCGCGCCTGGAGCCGTCCAGGAGACAATCCTGTTGGAGGAGCGCCTCCGCTTCGAGGTCGGCGCCCACGGTGAGCCCGTCGTATGGCGTTCGCGGCCCGATCTGCGCCGGGCCGACCAGGTCTCGACCGCCGACAGGCTCCCGGCGAGAAACGCCTACGGCTATGTCTGGACCTCGCTCGGGTCGCCGCCGGCCGAACTCTTCCCGATCCCCGAATATGCCGAGCCCGACCGCCGCCGGCTCAACGCGGCGACGTTCGGCGTCAACGTCTCGGCGCCGCGCGCCATCGAGAACTTTCTCGACATGGGCC
>NZ_JANINM010000504.1 GCF_024509055.1 Mesorhizobium sp.
TTCCGGATTCGATGCTCGATTACACCAGCTACGAGGACTATTTTTACTCGCGCCGTGCCTGGTTCTTCGGCCTGCTCGGTGCGACCTATCTGCTCGACGTCGTCGACACACTGCTCAAGGGCCCGGAACATTTCGCCCGCTTCGGCAACGAATATCTGTTCCGCACGCCGATCTTCGTTGCGCTCTGCATCGCCGCGATCCTGGTGCGCGACAAACGCTTCCACATCGCCTTCGTCGCGGTGGCGCTCATCTACCAGATATCCTTCATCCTGCGGCTCTTCGACACCATCGTCTGAGCGCCATTGGGCTGTTGAATGGGATGGTCTAGGATTTCCGGGAAAGGCAGGTTTCGCCATGTACAAGGCCGTCGGATCGCGCGGCTCCCGCGTCAGCCGGGTGCTCTGGATGCTCGAGGAACTCGGGCAGCCCCATGAGTTCGTTGAGATCAAGCTGCGCTCACCGGAAGCCTATGCGCTCAATCCGTCCGGCAAGGTGCCGATCCTGATCGACGGCGAGCTGAAGATCACGGATTCCGCCGCGATCTGCATTTATCTGGCCGACAAGCATGCCGAGAAGGGCATGGGCGCCAATCCCGGCCTGGCCGGTCGCGCCGAGATGGATTCCTGGATGCATTTCGCCCAGAGCGAGTTCGAGGCGCCGCTATGGAACAAGCTGCGCCACCGTTTCCTGCTGCCGAAGGAAATGCGGGTCGATGTCGGCCCCGCCGCCGCCCATGATTTCGGTTCCGAAGTGAAGGCGTTGGACCGTCGGCTCGGCGACAATGCCTTTGCGCTGGGGGACCGTTTCTCCGCCGTCGACGTGCTGCTCGGCGATATGGGCGGCTGGGCCCGCGCCGGCCGGTTCCCGATCGAGTCCGAGCGCGTCAACGCCTATTTCGAGCGCGTGCTGTCTCGCCCCGCGCGTGCCCGCGCGCAGGCCAATGGCGGAGCCTGAAATGAAGCTCAACATCACCACCGACTTCACCAAATTTCCGCGCGCCATCTCGGTATTGCCGGCAGGCGCGGCCGGAGCGGCGACACCCTACGACAAGGCCGTGCTTGCCCATGACGAGCGGCATCTGCGCCGCCGCGCGATCGAGACGGCGGCCGGTGACAAGGTGCTTGTCGACCTGCCCGAACCTGTGGCACTGAACCACGGCGACCGGCTCGTGCTGGAGGATGGCCGCCAGCTCGAGATCGTCGCCGCGCCGGAAGAGGTCTACGACATCCGCGCCCGCGACGCCGTCCATCTCGCCGAGCTGGCCTGGCATATCGGCAACCGCCATCTTGCGGCGGCGATCGAGGCGAACCGCATCCTTATCCTACGCGACCACGTCATAAAGGCCATGCTGGAGGGGCTCGGCGCCACGGTGAGCGAAGTCTCGCAACCGTTCAGTCCGGTGCGCGGCGCCTATTCCGGGCATGGCCACGACCATTCGCACGATCACCATGGCCACGATCATCACGATCATGACCATACGCACGGCCATCACGAACACAGCCACCATGACCACGACTGAGCAGCCTTCCGGCATGGCGCTGCTGCGGCTGATGGCCTGGCTGTCGCCGTCCTTCCCGGTTGGTGGCTTTGCTTACAGCCATGGCCTCGAACGCGCAGTCCATGACGGGCTGATCGCCGATCGCGAGGATCTCGCCGAATGGCTGGAGACGCTGGTCGAGATGGGCTCTGGCTGGAACGACGCGGTGTTGTTCGCCGAAAGCTGGCGCCGCGCGCAAGACGGCGGCGATCTGGCGGAAATCGCGCAACTCGCCGAGGCGCTTGCCGGATCGCGAGAGCGTCATCTCGAAACCCTGCTGCAGGGCGCGGCCTTCCTGAAGGCGGCATCGGCTTGGCCGTCTCCCGTGCTGGAGCGGCTGCCGGCGGACTGCGCCTATTGCGTCGCTGTCGGCGCGGTCGCTGGCGGTAACGGCATCGGGCTGCGAGATGCGCTGGCGGCCTTCCTGCAGACCTTTTTCTCCAATCTCGTGCAGGCCGCGATCAGGCTCAGTGTCGTCGGTCAGACCGAGGCAGTCTCATTATTAGTCGGCTTTGAAACTTTGGCGTTGGCGACAGCCACGCGCGCCGCCGCATCCACGCTTGACGATCTCGGCGGCGCCGCCTTCGTCTCCGACATCATCTCGATGAAGCACGAAACCCAATATTCGCGTCTGTTCCGATCATGATCATCCTGGCCCTCGTCCTCTCCTTCGTCCTGCTGCTGATCACCACGTTGCATGTGTATTGGGGCATTGGCGGCATCTGGCCGGGCACGGATGCAAAATCCTGCGCCCATGCCGTCGTCGGCTTTCGCGGCGTCGACGAGATGCCGTCGTCGGTCGCGAGTTTCGCCGTCGCCGCTTGCCTTGCGCTGGCGACGCTCTGGCCGCTGGCGCTGGAAGGCGTCTTCGCCTCGCCCTTCCCGAAGGAGGGGCTTGCCGCCACCGCGCTGCTCATAGGTCTCGTCTTCCTCGGACGCGGCGTCGCCGGCTTCACGCCCTGGTGGCGCGGGCTGGCGCCCCAGCAGCCTTTCTCGCGGCTCGACCAGCGCCTTTATTCGCCGCTCTGCCTGCTGATCGGGCTGGGCTTCGCAGTCCTGGCAATCTCGGAGTTTCCGGCATGACCCAACCCAACGGTCCCCTTCGCGTCGGCATCGGCGGTCCCGTCGGCTCAGGCAAGACGACGCTGACCGAGAAGCTTTGCAAGGCGTTGCGCGATCAGTTCTCGATCGCGGTCGTCACCAACGACATCTATACCAAGGAAGACGCGATGATGCTGGCGCGCCTGCAGGCGTTGCCGGAAGAGCGGATCGTCGGCGTCGAGACCGGCGGCTGCCCGCACACCGCCATTCGCGAGGACGCCTCGATCAACCTGCGGGCGATCGCCGAGTTGAACAGGAAATTCCCCGACCTCGATATCGTCTTCATCGAGTCCGGCGGCGACAATCTCGCCGCCACTTTCTCGCCGGACCTCGCCGACCTGACGCTCTATGTCATCTCGGTCTGCCAGGGCGAGGAGATCCCGCGCAAGGGCGGCCCGGCCATCACCCGCTCGGATTTCCTCATCATCAACAAGAGCGACCTCGCGCCCTATGTGAACGTCAATCTCGACGTGATGGAGAGCGACGCCGCCCGCATGCGCGGCAAGCGGCCCTTCGGCTTCACCGACCTGTCGCGCGGCAAAGGTCTGCGGGAGGTCATCGACTTCATCGTCGAGCAGGGCGGTTTGCAATCGGCGCGCCCGGCGGCATGATCGCCTGACCCAGCAGTTTGCGGTTGCTGGCAGCCGTCACGCGCGGCATTCTCCCCAAAACTGGAGGATTTTTGATGAGCATTGCCCGTCTGCACAAGGAACCGTTGAGCAACCTGCCTTACTATCAGGAGCGGGTCGACCTCGCCGCCGCCTTCCGCTGGACGGCGCGGCTCAACATGCACGAGGCAGTGGCCAATCATTTCTCGCTGTCCGTCAACGAGGACGGCACCAAGTTCCTGATGAACCCGAACCAGGTGCATTTCTCGCGCATCAAGGCGAGCGACCTGCTGCTGATCGACGCCAACGATCCCGAAACGCTGTCCGGTCCCAACGCACCCGATCCGACCGCCTGGGGCCTGCACGGCGCCATCCACCGCAACGTGCCGCACGCGCGCTGCGCCATGCACGTGCATTCGATCCATGCCACGGTGTTGGCCTCGCTGGCCGACTCCACGCTGCCGCCGATCGACCAGAACTCGGCCATGTTCTTCAACCGACATGTCGTCGACGCCCATTATGGCGGCCTGGCTTTCGAGGAAGAGGGTGAGCGCTGCTCGCAGCTTCTGACCGACCCCAAGGTCAGGGTCATGATCATGGGCAATCACGGCGTGATGGTCATTGGCGATAACGTCGCCGACACCTTCAACCGAATGTTCTATTTCGAGCGCGCCGCCGAAACCTACATCAAGGCGCTGTGGACGGGTCGCCCGCTGCGCACGCTTTCCGACGAGATCGCCGAGAAGACGGCGAGCGAGATGGACGACTATCCCGGCCAGGCAGAGCGCCATCTCGCCGAGTTGAAGGCGATCCTTGACGAGGAAGAGCCGGTCTACCGGAACTGACAATTACAGCCCGAGTTCTCGACGCAGTTCCCTGGCGCTGTTGATGACGATGGCGCCGGCCGGCCCCTTCATCGGCGCCTCCGGCCAGAAGATCGTCTTCATACCCGCGGCAAGTCCGGCCATGGCGCCGGTCAGGCTGTCGTCGACGGCGAAGGCGTCCGTCGGGTCGACGCCGGCGAGATAGGCTGCCCTCAGGAAAGGCTCGGGCAACGGCTTGCCGTCGATCACGTCGTTGCGGCTGACCGTCATCATGCCGGGATAAGTGAGGCCGACGGCGCGCAGGTTGGCATCGACGATCAGCCTGTCGGAGTTGGACACCACCGCCTGCTCGACGCCCAGCGCCCGCAACTCGTTGAAGACCTCGATCGCGCCGGGACGCGGCTTCAGCGTCTCGGTCATCGGCAGGTAGTGGTCGTATTTGCGCAGGATCCAGTCGTCGAACGGCAGCGACAGGCCGAATTCGTCGCGCAGCATCTCGTAGACCGGCCATGCGGCGATGCCCAGCACGCGCTCATGCAGGTCGGTCGGCGGCGCGATGCCGACGCTGCGCAGCGCGGCCACGAGCGCGGCTTCGTGCAGCGGCTCGCTGTCGACGAGTGTCCCGTCCATGTCCCAGAAAACCGCTTTCGGCGTCATGCAAGGCTCCTTTCGCCGATTCCCTTAATGCGTTTGCGCGCCGAGATAAACCGTCCCGCCGGCAAATGGTCCCGACAGGGGCGAACCCGTCGACAAATCATCGCGACAGATGGCAAGCAATTGCTCTCTTGATTGACAATTGCGCGCAGGCGCAATCGTTGTGTAAGCTGGCAGGCCCGTTCTTCAACATCGAACGGGTTGGGAGGCAGGACGTGAATTCGCGACAGGAAGCCGGCGGCAGCTCGAGGTTGGACGACGCCGCGCGCGCCGGCTGGCTCTATTACGTTGCCGGCAACACGCAGGACCAGATCGCCACCAAGCTCGGTATCTCCAGGCAGACAGCGCAGCGGCTCGTGTCGTTGGCGGTATCGGAGGGCCTGATCAAGGTGCGTGTCGACCATCCGATCGCCAATTGCCTCGACCTTGCCGCACGGCTGAAGTCGCGCTTCGCGCTCGATCTGGTGGAAGTGGTGCCGAGCGATCCGACGTCGTCGTCGACGACCATCGGCATCGCCGAGGCGGCGGCAGCCGAGATCGAGCGCCGGCTGCGCTCGCCGACGCCCGTCGTCATGGCGATCGGCACCGGACGCACGCTGAAGGCCGCCATCGAGCAATTGCCGCCCATGGAATGCCCGCAGCACAAGGTCGTGTCCTTGACCGGTAACATCTCGCCCGACGGTTCGGCCGCTTTCTACAACGTCATCTTCACCATGGCCGACCGGGTCAAGGCGCGATCCTTCCCGATGCCGCTGCCGGTCATCGCTTCCTCGCCGGAGGAGCGCGAGATGCTGCTCAACCAGCCGATGATCCAGCCGACGCTGGCGCTGGCCGCGGAGGCCGACGTCACTTTCGTCGGCATCGGCGATCTCGGCCCCAAGGCGCCGCTCTTCGAGGATGGCTTCATTTCTGAGAACGAGTTGAAGGCGCTGCAGAAGGCCGGCGGTATTGCCGAGATCGTCGGCTGGGTGTTCGACCGCGAAGGCCGCATGATCGACGGCATCACCAACGATCGTGTCTCGTCCGCCCCGTTGCCATCGCGCGAAAAGTCGCTGGTCATCGCGCTTGCCATGGGCGAGCGCAAGCTGCCGGGCATCCTCGCCGCCGTGAACCGGCGCCTGGTCAATGGCCTCATCACGGATGAGCGGACGGCGGCCGCCCTGCTCGCCGGCGCATGATGCCGAGCCATCGGCTCGGCGGGCTCACGCGCCAGGATAGATGCTGATTGCCGATAAAATCGAAGCGGCTAATCGTGAAGCCCGCTCGGATCGTTGCCGTCGAGAAAGCCCATATCCCGCTGCAGATGCGGCGACAGTTCCCGAACGTCGATATAGACGCGCCGGCGGCTCGCGAAGCGCGAGAATTCGCGCGCCAGCAATGAAATCCATCCGCGAACCGGGGTCGAAACGAGCTTTTCCTGTGCCGTGGTCATGATCGTCAGCCTTCGCTAAGCTTGAACTGGATTGATCGTCGACCCCAAATATCGGGCTGGCAGGTTCGTGCTTCCAATTAAACCTCGATCATGACCCATAAGGAGGCCTTATGCCCGATCTCAGCTCTCCGCAGCTTGCGCCGCTTCCGCCGCTGCAGGCGATCCGGGTGTTCGAGGCCGTCGCCAGGCACCTCTCCTTCACCAAGGCCGCCCGGGAGCTCGGCATGACGCAGGCCGCGGCGAGCTATCAGATCAAGCTGCTCGAGGAGCGGGTCGGGGCGCCGCTATTCCTGCGCCGCCCACGGCAGATCGAGTTGACCGAGCCCGGCCAGCGGCTGGCGCCCGCGGTCAGCGAGGCCTTTGCTATTCTCGGTCAGGCCTATGCCGCGGCGCGGGGCGGGGCCGACGGCCTGCTGTGCATAACCACGGTTCTGACCTTTGCCTCGAACTGGCTGGCGCAGCACCTGGGCTCGTTCCAGCTCGCGCACCCGGCGCTGGCCGTGCGGCTCGACACGTCGAGCCGGCTGACCGATTTCGCGCGCGAGGATGTCGATCTCGCCATCCGGTCCGGAGGCGGCAAATGGCCGGGGCTGGAGGCCCACAAGCTGCTCGACGCCGATTTCACGCCGATGCTGAGCCCGAAGCTCGCGGCCAGTATAGGCGGGGTCAGGGAGCCGGCGGATCTCCTGCGGCTGCCGATTCTCGACCCCGGCGATATCTGGTGGACGCAGTGGTTCGAGGCCGCCGGCGTGCACGCGCATGATCTTGCCAAGCGGCCGGGCAGCAGCATGGGCGCCCAGGCTTATGAGGCGAATGCCGCGATCGCCGGCCATGGCGTTGCGGTCCTCACCAGGGCGCTGTTCAAGGCCGAGCTCGCCGACGGCCGCCTCTTCCAGCCCTTCGACCTGGTTGGCGACGATGGCCATGCCTACTGGCTGGTCTACCCGACAGCCCGGCGCAACGTGCCGAAGATCCGCGCCTTCCGCGACTGGATCCTGGCCGAGATCGCCTGTCCGTAAGCCGCCGAGCCCAGCCTGCCCCTCGAAAGATATCGACCGCGCCGCCGGATAGGGTGGCGTTACGTCACTTCTGCTGCACCGCAGCATCGATTCCGCCTTGACATAAATCACGCCAAGTGAGTAATTGCCCATAGCCAAGGCAAATGCTCATCTTGGTTTATGGGAGGATTTTGATGAAACTTCGCACGCTCACCCTGGGCCTGTTGTCGGCCAGCGCCCTTGCGTTCGCCGCGCATGCCGAATCCATCACCATCGCCACCGTCAACAACGGCGATATGGTCCGCATGCAGAAGCTGACGGACGACTTCACCAAGGCTAACCCCGACATCCAGTTGAACTGGGTCACGCTTGAAGAAAACGTGCTGCGCGAGCGCGTCACCACTGACATCGCCACCAAGGGCGGCCAGTACGACGTCATGACCATCGGCACCTATGAGGTTCCGATCTGGGCCAAGCAAAGCTGGCTGCTTCCGCTCGACAAGCTCGGCGACGACTATGACGTCAAGGACATCATCCCCGCCATCGCTGGCGGTCTTTCGGTCGACGGCAAGCTCTATGCCGCGCCCTTCTACGGCGAAAGCTCGTTCGTCATGTACCGCAAGGACCTGATGGACAAGGCCGGCCTCAAGATGCCCGATGCGCCGACCTGGGACTTCATCAAGCAGGCCGCCGACAAGATGACCGACCGCGCCAATGGCGTGAACGGCGTCTGCCTGCGAGGCAAGGCCGGCTGGGGCGAGAACATGGCCTTCCTCACCGCCATGTCCAACTCCTTCGGCGCGCGCTGGTTCGACGAGAACTGGAAGCCGCAGTTCGATCAGCCTGAGTGGAAGAAGACGCTGCAGTTCTATGTCGACCTGATGAAGGCTGACGGCCCTGAGGGTGCTTCCTCGAACGGCTTCAACGAGAACCTGGCGCTCTTCCAGCAGGGCAAGTGCGGCATGTGGATCGACGCCACCGTCGCCGCTTCGTTCGTCTCCGATCCGAAGGCCTCGAAGGTCGCCGACAAGGTCGGCTATGCGCTGGCGCCGGACAATGGCCTCGGCAAGCGCGGCAACTGGCTCTGGGCCTGGTCGCTCGCGATCCCTGCCGGCACCAAGAAGGCGGATGCGGCGGAGAAGTTCGTGTCGTGGGCAACCAGCAAGCACTATGCCGAGCTGGTCGCTTCCAAGGAAGGCTGGGCCAACGTTCCTCCGGGCACGCGCTCTTCGCTCTACGCCAATCCGGAATACCAGAAGGCGGCTCCATTCGCCAAAATGACGCTGGACTCCATCAACGCGGCTGACCCGACCCATCCGACCGTCAAGCCGGTGCCTTATGTCGGCGTGCAGTTCGTGGCCATCCCTGAATTCCAGGGCCTCGGCACCACTGTCGGCCAGCTCTTCTCGGCAGCCCTTGCCGGCCAGTCGAGCGTCGACGACGCGCTGAAGCAGGCCCAGGACGCCGCCACCGCGGCGATGACCGAAGGCGGCTATATCAAGTAGGCTCCTCCCGGTGCCGAATGCCGGTAGCGCACCATGACCGGCAAGGGCCGCCCGAAACCCAGTTCGGGCGGCCCCTTCGACCTCCGGAGCGTTTGGCCGATGCCTGGCTCCGGCTGCCTGTTTTTACGCAATTCCGAAGCTGCTAGACATGTTTCGTGGAATTGCTTTTGAAACCATTAGCCGACTGTTGAAGGGTGACCATCATGGCTACTCAGCAAACCCGTTCGCTTGCCCGTTTCATGATGGCGCCATCGGTGATCCTGCTGTTCATCTGGATGATCGTGCCGCTGGCCTTCACGCTGTGGTTTTCGCTGCTCCAGTACAATCCGCTGAATCCGATACGTGACGGCTTCGTCTGGTTCGACAATTACAAACTCTTCTATTCGAACCCGGCATTCCTCTATTCGATCCTCAACACGCTGACGATCGTGGTCAGCGTGCTGATCATCACCGTAGTCGGCGGCATCCTTCTGGCGCTCCTCCTCGATCAGCCGATCTGGGGCCAGGGGTTCGTCCGCATCCTCGTCATTTCGCCGTTCTT
This sequence comes from Mesorhizobium sp., assembly GCF_024509055.1. GTDB lineage: Bacteria > Pseudomonadota > Alphaproteobacteria > Rhizobiales > Rhizobiaceae > Mesorhizobium. The sequence goes on from NZ_JANINM010000504.1 coordinate 9,201, forward strand.
CGTCATGCCGCCGGTGGCGGCGCTGGTCTGGAAGAACATGATCCTGCACCCGCAATATGGCGTCTTCGCCGACATCGCTCGCTTCTTCGGTGCCGAGCCGATCGACTGGTTCGGCCAGCATCCGCTGACCGCCATCATCATCATCGTCGCCTGGCAGTGGCTGCCCTTCGCGACGCTGATCCTGCTGACGTCCCTGCAGTCGCTTGACGGCGAGCAGAAGGAGGCGGCCGAAATGGACGGCGCCGGCTTCCTCAGCCGCTTCTGGTACCTGACGCTGCCGCATATGTCGCGCGCCATTACCGTTGTCATCCTGATCCAGACGATCTTCCTGCTCTCGATCTACGCCGAGATCCTGGTGACCACCAATGGCGGCCCTGGTTATGCCTCCACCAACCTGCCCTTCCTGGTCTACCAGAAGGCGCTGCTGGAATTCAAAATCGGCCAGGCGTCTGCCGGCGGCGTGATCGCAGTCATTCTGGCCAACATCGTTGCCTTCTTCGCCATGCGCGCCGTCGGCAAGAACCTCGACAAATAAGGGAGGATCAGATGGCACGCGCAGTCACCACCCGGCACAAGACGATCGCCACGGCCGCGGCGTGGATCGTCGCCCTGCTGATCTTCTTCCCGATCCTCTACACGGTCATCACCTCTTTCAAATCGGAGCAGGAGGCGATCCAGGGCTTCAGCCTGATCCCGTCGGGCACAACCGAGAGCTACGCCGAGGTTCAGGCGCAGAGCGGCTACTTCAAGTTCTTCCTGAATTCGGTGATCCTGTCGGTGGGCTCGACGCTGCTCGCCATCCTGATCGCGGTTCCGGCAGCCTGGTCGATGGCCTTCTCGCCGACGAAGCGCACCAAGGACATCCTGATGTGGATGCTTTCCACCAAGATGATGCCGGCGGTGGCGGTGCTGTTCCCGATCTACCTGATCTTCCGTGACACCGGCCTGCTCGACAGCCGCATCGGCCTCACCGTCATGCTGATGTTGATCAACCTGCCGATCGTGGTGTGGATGCTCTACACCTATTTCCGCGAAATCCCGGGCGAGATCCTCGAAGCGGCGCGCATGGATGGCGCCTCGCTGTGGAACGAGATCGTCTATGTGCTGACGCCCATGGCAGTGCCGGGCATCGCCTCGACCATGCTGTTGAACATCATCCTGGCCTGGAACGAGGCATTCTGGACGATCCGCCTGACCACTACCGATGCAGCGCCGCTGACAGCCTTCATCAGCTCGTTCTCCAGCCCGCAAGGCTTGTTCTGGGCCAAGCTCTCAGCAGCCTCGACGCTGGCGATCGCGCCGATCCTGATCATGGGCTGGTTCAGCCAGAAGCAACTGGTGCGCGGCTTGACGTTTGGTGCCGTGAAGTAAGGGAAGCAGCCGCGCCAGGCGGTGGACGAAAATACCCCGGGAGGAAACCATGGGAAATATCACGCTCAAGAACGTCTCAAAGTCCTTCGGGTCGACGACGATCATCCCGAACATCGACCTCGTCATCGAGGACGGCGAGTTCGTCGTGTTCGTCGGCCCGTCGGGTTGCGGCAAGTCCACGCTCTTGCGCCTGATCGCCGGGCTGGAGGACACCAGCGGCGGCACCATCAACATCGACGGCCGCGACGTCACCCAGGAGGCGCCCGCCAAGCGCAAGCTTGCCATGGTGTTCCAGTCCTACGCGCTCTATCCGCACATGACGGTCGCCAAGAACATCGCCTTCCCGCTGAAGATGGCGGGCGAGGATCAGGCGACCATCGACAAGAAGGTGAAGGACGCGGCCAGGGTGCTGAACCTCACCAACTACCTGGAGCGTCGTCCCGGCCAGCTCTCCGGCGGCCAGCGCCAGCGCGTCGCCATCGGCCGCGCCATCGTGCGCCAGCC
>NZ_JANINM010000505.1 GCF_024509055.1 Mesorhizobium sp.
AGCACCCCCCTCTGGCCTGCCGGCCATCTCCCCCTCAAGGGGGGAGATTGGCTGTTTCGACGCCGCGCCCGACCTTCCGACTTTCAAGGTTAGCGAAAGGGCCGAAGCTGCCGATCTCCCCCCTTGAGGGGGAGATGCCCGGCAGGGCAGAGGGGGGTGCTGTCCCGCCAACCTGCCCGTACGGCGAACTCACCTGTACAAGATGCGCTCGCCCGGTCATCGTAGCGCTATTGCCAACCCCATAATCAGTGTGCCTCCCACCATCATGCCCCATCTCCACATCGTCGAAGCCTCGATCGCCGACCTGCGCCGCGCGCTGGAAGACGGCACCGCCACCAGCGTCGAGCTGGTGGGCGCCTATCTGCGCCGCATTGCCCATTACGACCGCCATGGCATCGCGTTGAACGCGGTCCCCATCCTCAATCCGGCAATGTTCGAGGAGGCCGAAGCCTCGGACCGGCGCCGCCGCGAGGGCAGGGTGCTCGGCCCGTTCGACGGCATCCCCTACACCGCCAAGGACAGCTACAAGGCGAAGGGCCTGACGGTCGCGGCTGGCTCGCCGGCCTTCGAGCATCTCGTCGCCACCGAGGACGCCTTCACCATTGCAAGGCTGCGCGCCGCGGGCGCGGTGCTGATCGGCCTCACCAACATGCCGCCGATGGCCAATGGCGGCATGCAGCGCGGTGTCTATGGCCGCGCCGAGAGCCCCTACAATGAAGACTGGCTGACCGCCGCCTTCGCCTCCGGCTCGTCCAACGGTTCGGGCACCGCCACCGCCGCCAGCTTCGGCGCCTTCGGGCTCGGCGAGGAGACCTGGTCGTCGGGCCGCGCGCCGGCCTCCAACAACGCGCTGGTCGCCTACACGCCCTCGCGCGGCGTCATCTCGGTGCGCGGCAACTGGCCGCTGGTGCCGACCATGGACGTGGTGGTGCCGCACACCCGCACCGTTCCCGACATGCTGGAGCTGCTCGACGTGATCGTGGTCGACGATGCCGAACCGCGCGGCGATTTCTGGCGCGTGCAGCCCTGGGTGGAGATCCCCAAGGCATCCGAGCTGAAGCCGGCGAGCTATGCAGGGCTGAAGCTGGAAGGCTCGCTCAAGGGCAAGCGGCTGGGCGTGCCGAAAATGTATATCGGCAAGGATGCCGGCGCCGACAAACCGATCGAGACGCGCGCTTCTGTGCTCGATCTCTGGCGCCAGGCGGCGGCCGATCTGCAAAAACTCGGCGCCGAGGTGGTCGAGGTCGATTTCCCCGTCGTCTCCAACTACGAGCGCGACCGCCCGGGCGCGCGCTCCATGGTCGATCGCGGGCTGGTGCCGAAGGAATTCGCCGAGCGCGAGATCTGGGACCTCTGCATCTGGTCGTGGGACGATTTCCTGCGCGCCAACGCGGATCCAGCACTTCCCGATCTCACCGCGGTCGATGGCCCGAACATCTTCCCGCAGCCGCCGGGCACGCTGCCCGACCGTTATGTCGACCTCGACCTCGCCGACTATGTCGAGCGGGCGAAGAAGGGCGTGGCGCCGCTCCCGGCCATCCCCACCATCGAGGATGGGCTGAAGGGCCTTGAGGCAACGCGCCGCGTCGACTTCGAGGAGTGGCTGGAGGCGAACCGCCTCGACGCCGTGGTGCTGCCGGCTGTCGCCGATGTCGGCCCGGCCGATGCCGACGTCAACGAGGCCTCGGCCACGCTTGCCTGGCGCAACGGCACCTGGGTCGCCAACGGCAACCTCGTCTGGCGTCATCTCGGCATCCCGACGGTGACGGTGCCGATGGGCACCATGGCCGATATCGGCATGCCGGTGGGTCTCACCTTCGCCGGCAGGGCCTATGACGACGTGGTGCTGCTGGAAATTGCCGGGGACTACGAGCGCGCCACGCAGCGCCGCACCGTCCCGCCGCGCACGCCGCCGCTGGCCGACGACGTGTTCGCGGCGACCGAGGGTAGAGGTGACGCCGGCACAGGCGGTGCGCCGCTCACTTTGGCGCTGAGCGCCGGGACGACCCATGCCGGAGAGACCGACGAGATCGCGATCTCGCTGGAAATCGAGGCTGGCGCGAATGCGGCAGCGGTAAAGGTCCACGTCAACGGCGAGCCGGCCCTCATGCAGGCCGATGGCAATCGGTTCACCGGGCGGGTTGCGGTCCCGGCCTCGACACATCAGGGCTTCCACGCTGTCTGGCGCGGTTCCTACGGCTCCATCGTCACCGCCATCGTACGGCTGCCGGACGGGCGCGCGGCGGGTGCGTATGCGGTGACGGGCGGGATAGCCTGAGGCGACAGAGGGGGCGCCGCGCGTGGAGCGCCAGGCTTTCGTCGCTTGCGTCGGGACTCAGCGCCTTACGTGAGACGACCCCCCTGCGCTGCAGGGGTGTCTTCCTCGTGCAAAGGGGGAGATTGCGCCCTCCGGGGCTCCACTACTCGGGCCAATCCAAGACCAGCGCGGCCACCCCGAATGCGGCACCGGCCGCGCACACCGCGTTCCATCCGCCCCAGGCCCATGTCACCCCGGCAAGCAGCGACCCGACCGCGCCGCCGATGAAGAAGATCCCGACGAACAGTCCGTTGAGCCGCCCGCGTGCCTTGGGCTGCAAGAGGTTGATGGCGCGGCGCCCGAGCGTCTGGTCGCCGGTGACGCCGATGTCGAGCAGCACTGCGCTCGTGCCCATCAGGATCAACGGCAGCCACGCGCCGCCAGCGGTGGCCGCGCCAGCCCAGGCCGCGAGCCCGAGCGACGCGACGAGCACGACATGGGAGGCGATGGTCGCCGGCCGCGTCAAGCCACGGTCGCCCGCCCGGCCGAAGAGCGGCGTCACCGCCGCGCCTCCGGCGCCGACCAGAGCAAACAGCGCGATGCCCTTCTGGCCGAGATCGAAGGGCGGCGCCGCGAGGCGCAGCGCCACCGCCGTCCAGAACACGCTGAACGCCGCCATCATCAGGCTGGCCGAGAAGGCGCGGCGCCGCAGCACAGGCTCCCGCCGCAGGAGTTCCATGAGCGAGGCAAGCAGCGCGGCATAGGTGGAATGCGCCTGCGGCCGTCGCCGGGGCAAGGTGAGGCCGAGCAGGAAGGCGAGCAGCACCAGCGCCGCTGCGCTGATGCCATAGAAGGCGCGCCAACCGAACGCGTCTGCGGCGAGGCTGGCGAGCGGGCGCGAAAGCAAGATGCCGATCATCAGACCGCTCATCACGTCGCCAATGACGCGCCCGTCGTGTCCGGGCGGCGCCATCGAGGCGGCGACCGGCACCAGCACCTGGATGCAGGAGCAGGCTGCGCCGAGGATGAAGAGCACGATAAGCAGCGACATCGCGGTGGGCGCGAACGCGGCGACGGCAGCGGCGAGCACCGCCGCGCAGAGCATGCGCAGCACCAGAACGCGGTTCTCGACGAGGTCCGACAGCGGCACAAGGAAGAACAGCCCGCCGGCATACCCGAGCAGTGTCGCCATCGACACGAGGCCGCTTTCGGATGCCGCGGCGCCCAGCGAAGGCCCGATCAGCCCGACCAGCGTCTGCGGCGCGAACAGGTTGGTGACGATGATGCCGACCGAGGCGGCAAACAGCAAAGTCTGCGACCGGGTGATGGTGCCAATGGCCTCGCTGGGAATCGGCGCCCGTTCGGCGAAGCCGGCCGTCTCGACCTCGGCGTTGTCTGTTCCGTTCATGGGGGAATCCTCGCTGCTCGCATATCCAGCAGGGACTTTATTCGAAGCTATCATAATGCTACAATTGAATTGATCTTATAATGATTATGCGAGATGCGCATGAATATTCACGATCTCGAAGCCTTCGTTGCCGTCGTCGAGACCGGCTCCATCGTCGGCGCCTCGACCAGGCTCAATCTCACCCAGCCCGGCGTCACGCGCCGCATCCAGAATCTCGAGGAGCGTCTGAACGCCCCCTTGCTCGACCGCCAGTCCAAGCCGCTGAAGCCGACCGCTTCGGGTCGCGAGGCCTATGAGCATGGCCGCCGCGTGCTCCGTTCGCTGGAGGATCTGAAGGCCGGCGTCTCGCCGGCGGGGGAGGTGAGGGGCGAATTCCGCCTCGGCATCATGCCTTACTTGTCGACCAGCGCGCTCTCCGAGCCGCTCGACAGCTTGCGCGCTGCCTTCCCGCAATTGACGCTGAAAATCACCTCCAGCCTGTCGCCGCGACTGGTCGAGCAGGTGCTGCACAGCGAAATCGACGCGGTTGCCGTCTGCCTCGCGGACGGTGTCGCCCCACCGCCCGAGCTCGTCGGCGACGATCTCGGCGTGCAGGCGGTGCTGCTTGTGGCCTCACCCGGTCTCGGCGTTCCGAAGCCCGCCGAGCTCAACGATCTCGCGCGCTATCCTTGGGTGCTCAACGAGACCGGTTGCGGCTTCCGCGCCTTCATTCGCCACAGTTTCGAGGTGGCGCGGCTGCCGTTCCAGGTCGGCGTGGAGGCACAGGGCGCGGACCTCAGGATGTCGCTGGTGGCGCGCGGCCACGGCATCGGCGTCGTCACGCCCGGCGCCTTGTCCGGCAGCCCTTGGCGCGACGCGGTCGAGGTCGTCGACTGCCCCGGCTTCAGTCCGCAGGTGCGCTGCTGGCTGCTCCACCGGCCGCCCGCCGGGAGGCTGGCGCGCCCAATCGCGGTGTTCCGAGACGCGCTGGCCGAGGCGCTGAAGGGCCCGATGCCCCTGGTGTCGTGAGGTGGCGCGGCGCGTGAACACAGCCTGCTCGTCATCGCCGCGCGTGCCGGCTCCGATCTGGAATACGGTGTTATTGTTCCCCCGATTGCTCAGCGAAAATAGTTGCGTCGCATTGGGATTTCAACTCTGGATTGTCTGACTTCGTTTCGTAGGGCGACGTTTGCAGCCGCGGCCCAATCCTTGACCCATCCCCCGCCGCCGCTATGTTGGCGCCCATGTCCGACACCGCTCCCTCCGCCACTGCCCCGCTCATAGTCATCGACCTGCAGACCGGCATGTTCGACGGCCGTTTCGAGCCGCCCATCCATGACGCTGACGCCATCGCCGAGCGTGCCCGCGCGCTGATCGGCTGGGCGCGGCGCACCGGCCGCAAGGTCGCCTTCATCCGCCACGATGGACCGGAGGGCGATCCGCTGGCTCCGGGAGCGCCCGGCTGGTGGGTGTGGCAGCAACTCGGCCAGGCCGCCGACGAGCCGACCTTCGGCAAGAGCGTGCGCAATGCCTTTTCCAACGCGGCGCTGGCCGATTGGGTGGCCGGGCAGGGTGCCAGGGACGTCGTGCTCATCGGCGCCCAGACCGACTTCTGCATCGCGGCCACTGTGGAGGGCGCCATTGCGGAGGGTCTCGGCGTCACCGTGGTTTCGGACGCGCATTCGACGGTCGATTCCCAGGACGAGAGGGCGCCGGAGATCGTCGCGCGGCACAACGAGGCTTTCGCTGGGCAGGGCGCGCGGATGGTGACGACCGAGGAGCTGGTTGGTTGAGCGCGCCTTTTCCTTCTCCCCTTGTGGGAGAAGGTGGATCGGCGCGCAGCGCCGAGACGGATGAGGGGTGTTCCAGCGGAGTGGGACGCTGGCGTTCCCTGGAGCACCCCTCATCCGTCGCCTTCGGCGACACCTTCTCCCACAAAGGGAGAAGGAGAAACCCCAACCCCAGGAGCCCATCATGCCCACACTTTCCCTGCCCGCCGAAGGCGGCTGCCGCTGCGGTCGCGTCCGTCTGAGGATTTCGGCAAAGCCATTGCTCACCATGGCCTGCCATTGCACCGGCTGCCAGTCGATGTCGTCGAGCGCCTATTCGCTGAGCGCGGCCATTCCCGCCGAAGGGTTCGAGGTGACCAAGGGCGAGCCGGTGGTCGGCGGCCTGCACGGCGCGTCGAGGCATTATTTCTGCGGCCACTGCATGACCTGGATGTTCACCCGGCCGGAAGGGCTCGACTGGTTCGTCAACCTGCGGCCGACCATGCTCGACGATCCGAGCTGGTTCACGCCTTTCATCGAGACCTGGACCAGCGAGAAACTGCCCTGGGCGACGACGCCGGCCATGCACAGCTACGCGGCGCTGCCGCCCTTCGACGCCTATGAAGGGCTGATCGCGGATTACGCCAAGTCCCAGGGCTGAGTGGGCCGAAAACAAAAACGGCGACCCGTGGGTCGCCGTAGTTCATGGTCGACGCGTCCGTTGGGGGCGCATTGTTGGGGATGTGCTTGGGCGTCCGCGTCGACCACAGCGGCCTCGTACCGCAGGTTTCACAATCGCATATTTTTGCCGCGTGGAAACTTCCGTGAACGCGGAATATGCATTGGATGCAGACTCTTCCACGGGCCCATCGGTTTATGGTTAACGGCGACGCCGTGATCCCGCCTGATGGGGGAGGTGTCCGGCATGAAACAGTTTCTCTCCCGATCCGCATTGACCTCGCGCGCTTGAGCAGCGACGAGTAGCGCAAATTCCAGGAAAAGTGTGACACGGTTTTCCGTCCGGAATTGCGTCAAACAATGAGTTAGAGCGGGTCGCCGTTTCCAGAAACGGCGACCCGCTCTAACGCCTTCCCTTTCAATGGATTGCATCTTGAACCAGACTCGTTTTCTCAACGCGAAACTGACCGACGGCTCGCTGGCCGACCTCACGGTGACCGACGGCCGCTTCAGCGCCATCACGCCTGCCGCGAAATCCGCAATGCCGGGCGCCATCGACCTCGCCGGCCGGCTCGTGCTGCCGGCCTTCGTCGAGGGCCACATCCATCTCGACACCTCCTTCTATGGCGATGCCTGGCGTCCGCACATTCCCTGCACCGACGGCTTCGACGTGCGCGAGCGCGTCGCCTTCCAGATGCGGAACCTCGCCGAGGCGGCGCCGATGGAAGAGCGCGCGAGGAACCAGCTGGAGCTTTGCGTCGGCCAGGGCAGCCTCGCCATGCGCAGCCATGTCATGGTCGACGCAGCGGTCGGGCTGAAGCATGTGGAATGCATCCTTGCCGTGCGCGAGAAATACCGCGAGCTGATCGACATCCAGCTCGTCGCCTTTCCGCAGAGCGGCATCCAGTCCTCGCCCGGCACGGCCGAGCTTCTCGACGAGGCGCTGAAGCTCGGCTGCGATCTCATCGGCGGGCTCGATCCGGCAAGCTTCGACCGCGACATGAAAGCCCATCTCGACGTGGTCTTCGGGCTCGCCGAAAAGCGCGGCGTCGGCGTCGACATCCATCTGCATGACGGCGGCACGCTCGGCCTGTTCGAGATCGAGGAGCTATGCGCCCGGACCAAAGCGCTCGGCATGCAGGGCAGGGTCGTCGTCAGCCACGCCTATGCGCTGGGCGACATTTCTCCCGAAGCGTTGGGGAAGGCCGGCGAGACGATCGCCGCCGCGGGCGTCGCCATCATGACCAACGCGCCGGGCAACCACCCATTCCCGCCTGTGGCGGCGCTGCGCAAGGCGGGCGTCACCGTCTTCGCCGGAAACGACAACATCCGCGATTCCTGGTGGCCCTATGGCGATGGCGACATGCTGAACCGCGCCAACATGATCGGCTACCGCTCCGGCTTCTACGAAGACTGGGAACTGGAAGCGGCTTACGATGTGGTCAGCCACGCCGGCGCGAAGGCGCTGGGGCTCGAAGGCTATGGCATCGCGGTCGGCTCAAAGGCCGACTTCTTGGCGCTGAAGGCCGAGCATGTCCCGGAAGCGGTGGTGGCGCTGCCGAAGGAGCGCGCGGTGTACCGCGCGGGCAGGGAAGTGGCGAGGGACGGGAGGGTGGTTGCCTAAGCTTCTTCGTGTGGTGGTTGAGTGGCTGCTCGACTTGATGAATTGTGGAGCGGAGGCGGCCATGTCATTAAATCTTGAGTAAACACCTCATTATACTCCTTTAAACTTCTCAGATTGGCAAAAAAATGATAGTATTCGCTCCCTACGGAGGGGTGGGGCTATGGGTGCCGATACTAAATCCGTCGCTTTTCTGTGGGGTGCTTTTGGCGGGGCGCTGCCCACCATAGCGAAGCTCGCCAGCACCTATGTCGCTGTCCCGACAACGCCGCTCCCGGCGATCGGCTTGCTGCTTGGTGTCGTTCTCTGGGCGGTTGTCGGGGGCGGCGTCGCCCTGACCAACACAAACTATGAGACCAGGCAGGCGATCTTTGCCGGCATCGCCGCGCCCGCCATAATCGCCAGTTTGATTTCCGGCGCCACCAATCCGCCTGGAGCCAAGGTTTCCCTCCTCGACATTTCCGCCTATGCGCAGCAGCCAACCGGCACCACTGACGATGGCGCGCAAGCGATCGTCATATCTCCGCAAGTGCAGGGTGGATTGCCCAGGACGACTTCCATACCGGTCACGGCCGAGGTCAAGAATGGCGACCAGTCGAAGGTCATCGATCTCGGCGACATAAAGGATCTGTCGACGCCGACGAAATTCACGCTGCCGGCCAATACCATGCAGGTCTTTATTTCGGGGCAGGCGGTCAAGCCCGGCAGCACGCAGACCAATATTGACCTGTCGGTCAGGACGGCCCCATCCAACGACCTGCTGTGGGCGCTCGGCGGTCCGCGCAAGTTCGAGATCCAGTCGTTGCAGGTCTCTCCCGCCAAGCAGTAGACCGCGTTGGACGGCAAAATGGTTGGGTAACGGCCGCTTGCGCTGAAGCGGGAAGATCAGCCGAGTCAGGGCCGGTAGGGATCGTTTTGGCGGCAGCAACGTTTCTCCTGGTAGATCGTGACCGGGAGGAAACGATGGACGAGCAGAGAAGAGAAGAACGCATCCGCCAGCGAGCCCATGAACTTTGGGAAAAGGAAGGCAAGCCCGAGGGCAACGACCTGCGCTTTTGGGAAATGGCGATGGGCGAGATCGATAAAGAAGATCAGCGGAAGGGCAAACCCGCCGGCGCATAGAACCGTGCCGGCGAATGAAGCCATGAACGCGTAGCCCCGAGGCGAGGTCGGGAACATTTCTCGGCCAAACCGATCGTTGGCCGCGAGGCGCGGCCAACCGGAAAACAGAGCGGGATTGCCCATTCCGGTCCGAAAGCATCGAGCTTTCGGGGCGAGGCGAGTAGCAGTTCGTTAGCCCAGTCCACGATGGTCCCTTGGCAATGGATGTTCGCGACGCTGTCGGTGCAGCACTGGCCTCGGCCAGCGGATGGTTCGACTATGTCGACACGCCGTGGTTTCTCTATCAGGCCGCCATCGTCGCCACGCTGTTCCTCGCCGCCAAGGTCGCCGCGCGGCGCATCGAGCCGCTCGCGGAGGAACGGGCGCGTCGGATCAAGGGCCATCCCGGACTGCTGAGGGTCGTGATTGCCCTCTTGCGGCGCACCGAATGGATCATCTTCACGCTCTTCCTTTTTGTCGCGCTCAACGTCTTGCGCGCCTTCGCCTGGCCTAGCCACTCGCATCTCCTTCATATCGTGCTCTCGCTGTCCCTTGCGTGGCTCTTCGCGTCGGTGCTGTCGCGCATCATGCGCTACCGCCTGGTCGCCCGCCTCCTCGGCTGGCTGATCTGGATTTACGCCGCGCTCGTCATTCTGGGCCTCAGCGACGAGACCGCGACCTTGCTGGACAGCCTCGCAATCCCCATGGGCGCGATCCGCCTTTCGGCCCTGCTGCTGCTCAAGGCGATACTGCTGTTGATCGCCACGGTCTGGCTTGCCGTGGTCATCGGCAACTATGTCGACGAGCGCCTGCGCCTCTCCGAGGAATTGACACCCTCGATCCGCGTCCTCGTCGGCAAGGTGGCAAAGATCGGGCTGGTGCTGGTTGCCGGCGCCGTCGCTCTGTCGGCTGTCGGCGTCGACCTGACGGCGTTGACGGTGTTTTCCGGCGCGATCGGCGTCGGTCTCGCTTTCGGGCTGCAGAAGGTCGTTTCGAACTTCGTCTCCGGCATGATCATCCTGCTCGACAAGTCGATCAAGCCTGGCGACACCATCTCGCTCGAAGGCACGTTCGGCTGGATACGCGAATTGCGGGCGCGCTTCGTCTCGGTGGTGACGCGCGACGGCCGTGAATTTTTGATCCCGAACGAGGATTTCATCACCCAAAGGGTCATCAACTGGTCATTCAGCGACAACCTGGTGCGGCTCGACGTGGACTTTGGCGTCTCTTACGACGCCGACCCGCGCGAGGTCAGCGAGCTGGCGATAGAGGCCGCGATCAGCGTCGGCCGGGTCGAGGCCGACCGGCGGCCGGTCTGCTGGCTGACAGGGTTCGGCGACTCCTCGCTAAATTTCGTCCTGCGCTTCTGGATTCGCGACCCGCAACAGGGCCTGACCAACGTGCGCGGCAAGGTGCTGCTGGCGCTGTGGGATACGTTCAAGAAGAACGGCATAGGCATCCCTTATCCGCATCGCGAAATCATCGTGAAGGATGGCGCCGCGGCCGAACTGAAAGGCAATTTGGCGGCGCGCTGAAATGGCGTCGGGATCGCCCCGCAGTCCGATAAATTAGTTTGCACGCATATGTTTCAGGGCGCCTGGCTTTGTGAAGCCTTTCACCGTCGGCGCGCAATCGGCTGGTTACAGACACACCGCAAAAGCGGCGCCTGGTGAACAGGCGGCACCGGTTTTTCCGCCGCTGCTTTATTTGGGGGTGTCCATGTTCAAAAGCCTTAACCGCGTCCGTGCCGCTTTCGCGCAGGCAAGCAGCCGTCGCAGGACGGTGCGCGAGCTCAACAGCCTGCCACGGGAGATCCAGAAGGACATCGGCTGGCCGGAGACCGGCGAGCCGGACGAGATCCGTCTGCCGTTCTGAAACCGATGCCGCCTGCGCGGCCGAACTAATGTCCGCAGGTCGGTGTCGCCGCCTTGCCCTCCAGCCGGTCCTGCGTCCAGGTCATCAACTCGGCTTCCAGCGGCGAGCCGCCGGCCACCAGCGAAAGGTGGTCGCGGCCCTTGTAGAGCCGGAAGTCGATCGGTTGTCCCTCGGCGCATCGCTTGGCGACGTAGGCCTGCTGGATGCGCGCGGGGACGAGATCGTCGTCCGCGCCCTGCGCGACCAGCACAGGCGCTTCGATCGGCGCCTTGGGAGAGTTCTCGTTCAGTCTCGCGCCCAGCGATCCCATATCCGGGTCGCGATCGAAGATGCCGCCGGGAAGCAGCAACGTCTCGGCTGCCGAGAACAGCGTTTCCGGG
>NZ_JANINM010000506.1 GCF_024509055.1 Mesorhizobium sp.
CTCACCGCCTATTCGATCCGCGCCTCCTTCTTCGCCATCCATGCCTTGATGCGCGATACCTTCGCCGGCATGGGCGGCACGGTCGAATCCGGCGAACTCATCATCCGCGAGAAATCCGCCGGCCGCGCGCTGTCGACCTCGCTGTTCTCGCGTTGGGTGGCCTGAATGACGGTACATGACGGAGCCCGCCCGGTCGGGCAGGTCAAGGAAGTCACCAGCCTTGCGAACCCGATGGTCAAGGACATCAAGGCGCTGGCGCTGAAGAAATTCCGCGACCAGCAGAACGCCTTCATGGCCGAAGGCCTGAAGCTGGTCATCGACGCGCTCGACCTTGGCTGGTCGATCAAGACGCTGGTCTTCGCCAAGGCCGGGCGCGGCAATGCGGCCGTGGAAAAGGTCGCGGCAAGAACCGTCGCCGCGGGAGGCACGGTGCTGGAAGTTTCCGAGAAGGTGCTGGCGGCGATCACTCGCCGCGAAAACCCGCAAATGGTGGTCGGCGTCTTTGCCCAGCAGACAGTGCCGCTGAAGGACATCCGCGCCAGGGACGGCGATGTCTGGGTTGCGCTCGACCGCGTGCGCGATCCCGGCAACCTCGGCACGGTGATCCGCACCGCCGACGCAGTCGGCGCCAAGGGCGTGATCCTGGTCGGCGACACCACCGATCCGTTCTCCCTGGAAACAGTGCGCGCCACCATGGGATCGATCTTCGCCGTGCCCGTGGCGCGGGCGACCGAGCAGGCCTTCCTCGCCTGGCGGCGCGACTTTCCGGGCCTGGTCTGCGGGACGCATCTCAAGGGCGCCGTCGACTACCGCTCGGTCGACTTCTCCAGGGGTCCGGTGCTGCTGCTGATGGGCAACGAACAGCAGGGACTGCCGGACAGTCTGGCCGAGAGCTGCGACCGGCTGCTCAGGATCCCCCAGGCCGGCCGCGCCGATTCGCTCAACCTGGCCGTCGCCACCGGCGTGATGCTGTTCGAAATCCGGCGCGGCGCGCTTAAGCTCGACCCTGCCACCGACAAGCGATGAGGACTGTCAGATCGTGAAATCATGGTCCGCCTATGCCGTGCTGGTCGTCGTCGCAATCGCGCTCGACCAGTGGATCAAACAGCTGGTCGAGAGCAGCCTCGCATTCCAGGAGAAGGTCGATCTCCTGCCCTTCTTGGCGCTCTTCCGCACCTACAACACCGGCATCGCCTTTTCGATGCTCTCATCCTTCGGCGACACGGGATTGGTGGTCGTCGCCGTGCTCGTCGTCGCTTTCGTGCTCTACCTCGCGACACGCACGCCGGCCGGCCACGTGATCGCCCGCACCGGCTTTGCCCTGATCATCGGCGGCGCTCTCGGCAACCTTATCGATCGCGCTGTTTACGGGCACGTCATCGACTATATCCTGTTCCACACGCCCGTCTGGTCCTTCGCGGTGTTCAACCTCGCCGACGCCTTCATTTCGGTCGGTGCGGCGCTCGTGGTCTTCAATGAGCTCATCGGCTGGCGGCGCGAGGCGAAGCCCCAGGATCCAGGCAATTGACCTCGCGCGGCGAGAGCCGCAAAGTCCACTCCGAAGCAATGACAGGAAAGCTGCGCGGCGGTTCTCCATCCGCAGCCGCGCAATAGCAAATGGCGAGAGCCGAGGAGAAAAAAGTGTCCGATACCTTCAAAGCCATCCTCGTTTCGCGCGATGCCGAGAAAAAACAATCGGTCGATGTCGTTGACCTGACCGAAGCTGACCTGATGGAAGGCGACGTCACCGTTGCCGTCGAGGCGACGACGGTGAACTACAAGGATGGGCTCGCCATTACCGGCAAGGCGCCTGTCGTGCGCCGCTGGCCACTGGTGCCGGGCATCGATTTCGCCGGCACCGTGACCGCTTCGACCCATGCCGACTGGCGCAAGGGCGACAAGGTGATCCTCAACGGCTGGGGCGTGGGCGAGACGCATTACGGCGCCTATGCCGGGCGCGCCCGCGTCAAGGGCGACTGGCTGGTGCCGCTGCCCGACGGCATGAGCGCGCATGACGCGATGGCCGTGGGCACTGCCGGCTATACGGCGATGCTTTCCGTCATGGCGCTGGAACGGCACGGCATCCTGCCGGATCGCGGACCGGTGGTGGTGACGGGCGCCGCCGGCGGCGTCGGCTCGGTCGCCGTCTCGATCCTCTCCAGCCTCGGCTACCATGTCATCGCCTCGACCGGCCGCAATGCCGAGAGCCCCTATCTGATCGACCTCGGCGCCGCGGAAGTGATCTCGCGTGAGGAACTCAACCAGCCGGCAAAGCCGCTCGCCAAGGAACGCTGGGCGGGCGGCGTCGACTCCGTCGGCAGCCATACGCTCGCCAATGTGCTGTCGATGACCTCCTATGGCGGCGCGATCGCCGCCTGTGGCCTCGCCGGCGGCATGGACCTGCCGGCAAGCGTCGCGCCCTTCATCCTGCGCGGCATATCGCTGCTGGGCATAGATTCGGTGATGGCGCCGAAACCGGTCCGGCTCGAAGCCTGGCGCCGCATCGGCGCCGACCTCGACCTCAAGAAACTTTCGACCTTGTCACGGACGATCGGCTTCGATGGCATCATCGGCGCCGCGCGTGACATCGTCGAGGGCAAGATCAGGGGCCGCGTGGTCGTGGATATGTAGGGCGCAACCTTCGGAATCCGGGCAGAACGCTAAAATTCGAACGATCCGCCGCAATTTTCCATAATGTCTGTCTGGCAAGGATTTCCGCATGATCGCGGACTCCGACTTGAGGCAGGACAGCAATACCGCAGGCGGCGGCTACGGCGAGGGCCCGGAAGCGCCGAAGCGGCAGGTGCTTGTCGCGCCGCCCCTGGCGCCCGAAGCGCCACGGGCCAGCCGCGAAGGCCTGGCTTTCCTGACGATCGTCGCCATAGCCGTGCTGGCGGCACTGTCGCATCTGACCGGCGCTCCCGCCTTCATCAGCATCGGGTTGCTGGCGACCAGCCTTGCCGGTCTCGTCATGCACCTGCGCAGCCGTCGCGCCGAACGCCGCAGCGCGGCTCTCCTCGACGAGACCGCTGCCCGTAGCCGCGCCGAGATCGAGACGCTTGCCGACCGCATGTGGGAGATGCAGGAGAGCGAGGAGCGTTTCCGTGGCCTGATCGACGCGCTCGGCGACCTCGTCGTCCATCGCGACCGTGACGGCCACATCGTCTATGCCAATAAGGTCTTTGCCTCGCTCGTCGATGTGGATCAGCGCGATCTCGCCGGCAAGACGCTCTCCGAACTCGGCATCGATGTCGGCATCGTTCCTGACGCCGCCTTCTCCGATCATGAATGCCTGAGTTCCACCGACGTCTCCATCCGCTCGCCAACGGGGCCGCGCTGGTTTTCCTGGATCGAGCTCTCGGTGCGCGAGAAGGACACGGGCTCGGTGTCGCACCGGGCGATCGCCCGTGACATCACAGCCCGCAAGCGCGCTGAATCGTCGCTGATCACCGCCCGCGAGCGCGCCGAATATGCAAGCCAGGCCAAGTCGCGCTTTCTTGCCACCGTCAGCCACGAGATTCGCACGCCGATGAACGGCATCATGGGCATGGCGAAGCTGCTTGCCGACACCAACCTTTCGCCCGAGCAGCGGACCTATGTCGGCGCGGTCTCCACCTCGGCAAGCGCCTTGCTCGCACTGATCGAGGACCTGCTCGATTATTCCAAGATCGAGGCCGGCCGTTTCGAGCCGGAGCCGCAGCCGACGTCGCTGCGCGAGATCGCGGACAACATCATAGAGCTCCTGGCCGCTAAAGCCTTTTCCAAGGGCATTGGCCTCGGCTGCCATGTCGAGCCCGACGTGCCGCAGATGATCACCGCCGATCCGGGTCGCGTGCGCCAGGTGCTGCTCAACGTTATCGGCAATGCCGTCAAGTTCACCGATGCAGGCGGCGTCCTGCTCACCTTGGCGCGTGCCCGGACCGAAACCACGGACCGCATCTGCTTCACCGTCACCGACACCGGCCCGGGGCTGCGCGAGGAGGACATGGAGCGCATCTTCGAGGAGTTCGAGCAGTCCGACGGCACCTCGACCAGGGTCCATGGCGGCGCCGGGCTGGGCCTCGCCATTTCTAAACGGCTGGTGATCGCCATGGGCGGCACGATCTCCGTATCGAGCCGGCTCGGCGAAGGGTCCGAGTTCCTCTTCGACATCCCAGCCACCGCCGCTACCGATCAGCCGAGGCATCGCAACAACATTCTTTCCGACCGGCGCGCGGTGATCGTGTCCCAGAACGCAATCGAAGCGGACGCGATCGCGCGCACGATCCGCGCCTATGGCGGCTCGGTGGAGATCGCGGCGACACCCGCCCAGGCCGCGCCATATGCCGCAGGCTGCAACGCGCTGCTGATCGATGCCGCGCTTGAAAATGGCGATGGCCGCTTGCTCAAGCGTCTGCGCCAGGGCGGCTTTACCGACTGCGAAGCCATCACGTTGATCGCGCCGACCGATCGCGGCGCGCTCGGCGAATTCCGCGCCAGCGGCTATGCCACGTTCCTGGCGAGGCCGGTGCGCGGCGAAACCCTGCTGCGCGTGCTCCTGACCAGCCACGTGCCGGCGCCCGCCCAGCCGCAGCCCGAACAGCGCGGCGCCTCGTCCGGCCGCCGCCGCGATCAGGGCCTCTCGGTACTGATCGCCGAGGACAACGACATCAACGCCATGCTGGCGCGCGCCACGTTGCTGAAAGCAGGACACAGGGTCAAGATCGTCGGCAACGGCAAGGCAGCCGTCGAAGCCGTCACGGAAGCCGGCCTTAAGCACCGCTTCGACGTGGTGCTGATGGACCTTCACATGCCGGTGATGGATGGGCTGGATGCGATCGCCGCCATCCGGCGCCATGAGGAGGCGACGGCAGTGCCACCGATCCCGATCATGGTGCTTTCGGCCGACAGCCAGGAAAAGACCCGCCACGCAGTGCTTGCGCATGGCGCCAGCGGCTTTGTCACCAAGCCGCTGGACCCGGATGCGCTTGTTCATGCCGTCGAGGGCCAGGTTGCGGCCTGACGAATTTTTTGCCTGCCTAAAACCTTGGATTGCCTGGGTTTCGCCGGCATAGCGTAGCCGGTTGAGTGTTTTCGCCAGCCGACGAAGTATTGCTCGCCACGTCGTATCACGGTACTGTCACAATCCTGTTGCACCTACACCGTATCCCCGTGCCAAGAGGGATGGCTCGAAGGAGAATCACTCGTGCATACAGTCATGCCGGAACGTGACACTCGGCCTAACGCTGGCGGCGCCCTGCTTGCTGCCCGGACCGATGCTGTCGCAAATGGGGCACCGCTGGGCCGCATCGGCAACCTCGAGGTGCGGCTCGCCCGCAGCGAGGCTGAGATCGCCGCCGCCCAGGAGGTGCGCTACCGGGTATTCTATGACGAGCTTGGCGCCAGGAAGGATCTGTTCCAGGCGCAGGATCGGCGCGACGCCGACCGTTTCGACCCGCTCTGCGATCATCTGCTGGTTCTGGACACCTCGCTCCCCGGTCCCGAGCATCGCCGCATCGTCGGCACCTATCGCCTGCTCCGGCAGGAAATCGCCGCGGCCGCGGGCGGATTCTACTCCGAGGGCGAATTCGAGCTGACGAAGCTGATCGCGCGCCATCCCGGCCAGCGCTTCCTCGAGCTCGGCCGCTCCTGCGTCCTGCCCGAATATCGGTCCAAGCGCACCATCGAGGCGCTGTGGCAGGGCATCTGGGCCTACATCAACCACTATGGCATCGGCGTCATGACCGGCTGCGCCTCTTTCCACGGCATCGTGCCGGCCGCCCACGCCGAGGCGCTCACCTATCTCGCCCATCACTGCCGCACCAACCAGGCCTGGGATGTCCGGGCGGTTGCCGGTCGCTACTGTTCGATGGACCTGATGCCTATCGAGGCGGTCAACACCAAGGCCGCGATCGCGGCCATGCCGCCGCTGGTCAAGGGCTATCTGCGTGTCGGCGCCCGCATCGGCGATGGCTGCGTCATCGATCACGAGTTCTCCACCGTCGACGTCTTCGTCGTCATGCCGGTCAAGGAGATCGGCGCCCGTTATGTCAACTACTATGGCGGCGAAGGCCAGCGTTTCGCCGCCTGACGGCGGTGTTTCCTCCGCCTTTCGGATATTGAAGGCCGCAGCAAGCGGCCTGCCGGATGTTGTCGAATCGACCTCCTACGGGACACCTGCGCTTAAGGTAGGCAAGAAACTCATGGCGAGGGTCAAGGACGCGGACACCGTGGTCCTGATCTGCCCGCTCGACGAAAAGGAGATGCTGCTCGAGGTGGCACCGGAAATCTACTTCGAAACCGATCACTACAGGGGCTGGCCGGCGGTCCTGGTGCGAATCCACGCTATACCGGCCGATGAGCTCAGCCACCGCATCGAGCAGGCCTGGACGAGGCAGGCGCCAAGGAAATTGGTGGCCGCCAGGCAGGCATCGCAAGCACGATGAGCAGCGGTCAGGGGATATCTTCCGGCCGGCGGCCCGGCCGGCTCTTGTAAGCCGGGAACGACCAGCCGAATTTCAGCGCGCCGCCACGCACCAGTAACGCCGCCGCGAAGCCGAGCAGGCTGGACACAAGCGCCGGCAGACCCGCGAGATCGCCGAGCGTGAAGAGCGTGGCGCCCGCAAGGGCCGCCGTGACGTAGATTTCCGGTCTGAGCAGCACGGAAGGCTCGCCGGCGAGCAGGTCGCGCAAAATACCGCCGAAGGTCGCCGTGAGCACGCCGGTGATGACGGAAACGACGGGCGAGCCGGTGGCCGCCAGGCCCTTTGCCGCGCCCATCACCGCGAATGCGGCGAGCCCGATGGCATCGAGCCAGAGCAGCAGCTTGTAGCGGGACTCGAAGCGGTGGGCGCTGAAGAAGACAACAACCGCCACCGCGACGCAGATCAGCACATAGCCGTTGTTGGCCACCCAGAACACCGGCAGGTTGAGGATGACGTCGCGCAGCGTTCCGCCGCCGATGCCGGTGACGCTAGCCAGGAAGAGGAAGCCGATGATGTCGAGTTGCTTGCGCGAGGCGGCAAGCGCGCCCGTCGCCGCAAAAACGGCGACGCCGGCGTAGTCGAGCAACTCGATGGGATTCATGATGAGCGAATAATGAGCAGCGAATGGTGAGTAGTAGTGAATACCACGAAGCCCGGCAGTTGGTAGCCAGCTTCCCTATTCGCCACTCACTGCTCTCTATTCGCTATCAAGCATCCTTCTCGGCCTGCTCGTTCACGGGACCCGGCTCGACGGGAGCTTCGGTCGCAGCCTTGGGACCGCCCTTGGCGACGCCGACCATTGCCGGCCGCAGCACCCGCTCGCCGATCGAGTAACCCGGCTGGACAACCTGGACGACGGTGCCGGCGGGAACGTCTGGATTGGGTATTTCGAACATTGCCTGGTGGAAATTCGGGTCGAACTTCTCGCCTTCCGGCGCCAGCTTCTTCACGCCGTGCCGCTCGAGCGCTGAGAGCATGGCGCGCTCCGTGAGATCGACACCTTCGATCAGCGCCTTGAAGCCGGCATCGCCTGCCGCCTTCGCCTCCGCCGGAATTGCATCCATCGCCCGGCGCAGATTGTCCGATACCGACAGCATGTCGCGTGCGAAATTGGCGACGGCGTAGGTGCGCGCGTCGTGCACGTCGCGCGCGGTGCGCCGCCGCAGGTTCTCCATTTCGGCCGCGACGCGCAGCGCGCGGTCCTTCAGTTCTTCATTTTCCTTCAGCAGCCGCACAAGCGCCTCATAGTCGCCGTCGACGCCGCCTTCCGTACGCTCGCCGGAAGCCTGGGTGGCTTCGATATCCTCGGGCGCGCGTTCGTCTTTTGCCTGGTCGCTCATCGCCGTTTCCCGTCATTCGGATTGGTCTGGATTTGCGCCCGATATCGAGGTTTGAGGGCCAAAAATCAAGGGGCAAGCTCGATTGGCCGCCGTGCAGTCGATCATTCGAAGTTAATTCAAATTTTACCGTACCGGACAGCTTTGCTTGCCATCTTAGGCCGGGGCGGGAACCATTACAGGGCTGAGGGAGTTTCGAAGCCGACACAGGATTTTGGGACTATGAACGGCAACAAGAGCAAGAGGCGCGCCGAACTTGCAGCCGATATCAGGCGGCAGGTGGGCAGCGAGGCGACCAATCGCCTTCTGCGCGCATTGCCAGCCTTTCGGTTGGAGAAGGACGTGCCCAAGCGGCTCAGGGATCTGCTCGATCGCCTCGATGGAGCCGATGGAACGACGATAAGCGGCAACAACTGAGTAAAAAAGGGCGCCGCCGCTGGCTCACTCGGCGCGCCTGCGCCGCCAAGAATATTTCGGGCCGTTGGCCTCAGGTTCCACGGCCGGCTGGTAGTAGACCGGCAGGCCATCGGTGCGCCCTTCTTCGAGCCGCTTCAGCAGCACCGGGTTGGAGACCTCGAATTCATCGAAGCCCAGCCTGAGCATATGCGGCAGCTGGTCGACCAGCACCTGGCCCGTGGCGCGGACCGCACCGGTGAAATGGTGGCGGCTGCGCAGCAATTCTCCTTTGGAGAAGGAGCGGCCATCGCTGAATGCCGGGAAGGCCAGCGCCACCAGCGACAGCTGGTCGAGCAGGCCGACGATCTTGTCGAGCTCATCACCGGGCTGCAAGAGCACGCCGACACGCTCCTTGGCCGACTTGCGGACCTCATCGTCCAGCGCCAGGAAGGCCTGCAATGGCAGGATGAAGCGGCCGTTGCCCGCGAGCGCCTCGGCGCTTTCGGCATGGGTCCATTCGTCTTCGCGAAAACCGCTCGGGGTCCAGAGGCGGGTTCCCGCTGTCGTCGATCCAGTCATCAAAAATCCTAAAGTCCCAAAATCCAGATGTATGTCGAGCAGGTCGGGTCGGCTCGAGAACGGTGGCTTCCGAAAACCGAGCGGAGCGTACTTGAAGTAAGTCAGCACCGGAAGCGCGGGAAGCCGCCATTCGCAGGCAGGCCCCGAGATATCGGCATATCTTAAAGTGAGGCGTCGGTCAGCGACTTCTCTAAGCCCGACAGGTGGATACCGCATTCGGTCTTGGCGTGACCTGCCCAGCGGCCGCTGCGCGCGTCCTCGCCGGGTTGCACCGGTTGCGTGCACGGGAAGCAGCCGATCGAGAGGTAGCCGTAGGCGACCAGCGGGTTTTCACGCAACGCGTGCGCGCGCATATAGTCCGCCTGATCCGACGTCGTCCAATGCGCCAGCGGGTTGATGCGGATGCGTGAGCCGATAGCCTCGAAGACGGGCAGCGCCGACCGGGTCGACGCCTGAAAACGCTTGCGCCCGGTGAACCAGGCCCGGAACGGCTCGATACCGCGCGCCAGCGGCTCCACTTTGCGCACATTGCAGCAGGCGTCGGTATCGGTCTCGTGCAGCCCGCCGGTCGGATCGACGCGTTGAAGGGCCGCCTCGTCCGGCGTGATCACCCGGATGTCGGTCAGGCCGAAATCCGCGATCAGCGCGTCGCGATAGCCGAGCGTTTCCTCGAAATGCTTGCCGGTGTCGAGGAAGACCACCGGCAGCGAGCGGTCGATCTCGGAGATCATGTGCAGCAGAACCGCTGAATCCGCGCCGAAGGACGACACGGCCGCGATCTCACCGCGGAAGAATTCCCGCGCCGAGCGCTCGATGATCTCGATCGGCTTCAGATGGCCGAGGAGCGCGTCCAGCCCCGCCGCCTCCGCGGCGGCGCCGGCCTCGACACTGTCGGTCCTGTCAAGCGGCCTTGGTTTCGCCAGCATAGAGCGCCTCCTTGAACGGCGCGGGACCGACACGGCGGTAGGCGTCGATAAATCGTTCGTCGGGACTGAGCCGAAGGCCGAGATAGGTGTCGACGATCTGCTCGATGGCGTCGGTGATCTCTTCGGACGAGAAGCCGCGGCCGATGATCTCACCGACCGAAGTGTTCTCGTCGGCCGAGCCGCCGAGCGTCACCTGGTAGAGCTCTGTGCCCTTCTTCTCGACTCCGAGAATGCCGATATGGCCGACATGGTGATGGCCGCAGGCATTGATGCAGCCTGATATCTTCAGCTTGAGCTCGCCGATCTCGCGCTGCCGCTCCAGCGAGGCGAAGCGGCGCGAGATTTCCTGCGCCACAGGTATGGAGCGGGCCGTGGCCAGCGCGCAATAGTCGAGGCCAGGGCACGAGATGATGTCGCTGATCAGGTTGGAATTGGCTGTCGCCAGGCCGATTTCGACCAGCGCGTCGTAGACCGCCTTCAAGTCGGCCCGCGCCACATGCGGCAGGATCAGGTTCTGCTCATGGCTGACGCGCAGCTCGTCGAAGGCGTATTTCTCGGCGATATCGGCGACGGCCTCCATCTGGCTGTCGGTCACGTCGCCAGGCACTTCGCCGATACCCTTGAGCGAAATCGTCACCGCCGCATAGTCGGGGTGACGGTGCGTCACGACATTCTGGTCGAGCCATTCGGAAAAGCTCTTGGAATCGAGCCGCGCTTGCTTGACGACGGCATCGCCGTCCGGCCGGGCCGAGAGCGCGGGCGGCGCGAAATACGCGTTGATCGCCTGGATATCCGCCTCCGGCAACTTCAGCTCGGTATCCTTGAGCTGCTGCCATTCAGCCTCGATCTGCCGGACGATCTCCTCGACGCCGGTCTCATGGACGAGGATCTTGATGCGCGCCTTGTACTTGTTGTCGCGCCGGCCATAGAGGTTGTAAACGCGCAGGATCGCCGTGCAATAGGACAGCAACTCGGCTTCCGGCAGGAAGTCGCGGATCTTCTTGGCGACCATCGGCGTGCGGCCCAGGCCACCGCCGACATAGACGGCAAAGCCCAGTTCGCCGGCCGCGTTCTTCTTCAGATGCAGGCCGATGTCGTGCGCCTGGATGGCGGCCCGGTCGCGCTCGGCGCCCGTCACCGCGATCTTGAACTTGCGCGGCAGGTA